>JAUVLL010000195.1 GCA_030600745.1 Spirochaetaceae bacterium
TGTATCATAGAGCTTTAACAAATGCCCCTGGGCTGTCCACCCCTGTTTAATTTTAGGAAGCCCTGAACCTGCCCTCTCTCCAAGTCCCAGCAGAAGAAAAAGCTTATGAAGAGTCTGATTACGGCAGTCACTTACACCACCATCAAGAGCAATTTCTGCAGGAATGCGCATAGTTCCAGGATTTCTAAAATAGAATCCTTTAATAGATTTTGTTACTTTTATCGAAGCCCTATCGGAATAGTCCGCGTGAACCAAACAATTTATTAAAGCCTCACGAACAGCCTGGTGTGTAAGAGTATCATCCTTACGAATATTGTTTTGAATAGAAAATGGAACTTTTAATCCCTCTTCCAGTTTACGTATTACCCGACGGTAGAAGTCAAAGATATTGCCAGACCATGTTCCATCCGGAACCAAACGATCCAGCCAACGTATTTCAGTAGTGTCCTTCGGTAACTCCTGATAATCAAGAAAATAAGATGGGAAGACCTCTTCAATCAGGGTGGATGTGCCGAACATAAGCAAGCCTGCCGCAGTAAGACCCTCCTCACCTGTTTCATGATCTCTACGCCAGCAACTAATTTGTTTTAGAAACTGATTATTGGAGAGCTCATTCCAGGGATGATCACTTTTATGAGAAAAGAAAATGTTTCGAAAGGCTTTAATACTGTCACTATTCAGTTCTTCTGTCTTAATACCTTTGATTATTTTTTTATCTCTGCTTTCATTAATCTGTTCTGCCATCATTCGACGAATAGACTCTTCACTCATTGAAATATCAGCACTATTATATCTCTGATAACTTCCAATGAGAGGATTACCTTTTATATAAAGAGGCTGTTCCTTTCGTGGAGCTCTGGGAACATGAATATGGATGATATTCTTTCCGTCAATTTCAATAACCTTAACCCATTCTCTTGAGATAATATTCGCGCTTACTTTTTTTCGATTGTTAAGCCCTGTCCAGAGTTCATCAAGGATTTTACCAGTGTTTTTTATTCCTGCAAGTTCAAAGGTTCCATTCTTTGATTCTCTAAGACCCAGAAAAATATCTCCACCTGAACTATTTGCAAAAGCACTATAACTTTCCCACATATTTTTAGGGATTTCTCCTCTCCTATCTCTACCCTGTGCTAATTTACACTCAATCTCAGAGGATTCTTTGAGATTTGATATATCTTCTATTGTATTAATAATTTTCACACCAATATCTCCGTATTTACTCTCATTTCTGCTACTACATACTACCTACTATATACTTCCCCATCCACAAAGTACTCCAACAGCTCTTTAATCTTTGACTTCTCTTTCTCATGGGCCCGAAGATAGGGATCATCATGGTTTAAAATATACTCCAGACGGTTTCCTATTTGTTTTAAAAGCTTTCTTCGGGTATTCTGTGCAAACTTTTTCAATTCCGATTGATTCATGTAAAATCCTTATTTGCTAATGCTGATTCAATTAGCTTTCGCTCTTTTTCAATTTCTAATTTCAATTCCTCTTCAGAAGGTAGAAATTTTAGATATTTTGAGGCAAATATCTGCTTACTCTCATTAAGTACAGAATATCTGGCAACTGCTTCACTTTTATCCGAACAGAGTATAAGACCAATAGTGGGATTATCCCCTTCTATCTTATACTTATCCTCAAAAAGACGAACATATCCATCCATCTGCCCTACATCTTTATGAGTTAATTTACCTATCTTAAGATCAATCAAAACAAAACATTTGAGTATAAAATTATAAAAAACCAGATCTATATAAAAATTATCATCATCAAAATTGATGTTCTTCTGACGTGCTACAAATGAAAATCCTTTACCCAGCTCCAGCAAAAAGAGCTGTAAATTCCCAATAATTGCCTCTTCAAGTCTGTTCTCGTGCAGACTGGGATCATCTGGTAAATCCAGAAATTCAAGGATTATTGGTGATTTCAAAATATCTACAGCATTAATTGGTTCTCCAGGCAATTGTTCATGCCCTGAGGTAAGTAAGCCCTTCTTACCATGATTAGAAATAATACGTTCATAGTAAGAAGTCTGGATTTGTCGTTCTAACTGAGACTTACTCCACCCGCATTCGACAGCTTCTTTTTCATAGAAATCCATGGCTTTTTGGTTCTTCACACGCATCAATGCTCTGTAATGCGACCAGGTAAGCTGAGGATTAAATCCAACCATCAATACCTGACTATCAGGATTATCCATTTCCATTGATAGAGATTCTCCACCCAGGTGGTGGAGTTTCTTTGATTCCTGCAATTCTCCACCTGCCGGGTGGGGAATTGGGCTTCGGGTTTCAAATGCCAGATAAAACTGTCTGAAATACCAGAGATTTGTTGTAGAAAATCCTTTCTTATACTTTTTATTTAAACGGGAAGATAACTCTTCAATAATTTGCTTTCCGTATTCAGCTCGTTCGTCACCAGATTGAATTTCCTGCACAATTTCCTGCCCAATAAGCCAGTAAGAACTAACCATGCTGGAATTTACAGAATGCACTACATTACCACGAGCCTGTTCCAGGATTGAAACAACACGGTCAAAAATATGTATGCCTTCCACTTTTATCCCTTCATGTTCATTAGTACTCATCTGTTACTCCCTCTGGATACTCCAGATCATAATCCAGGCGACTACCTATCTGTTTAATAAGCTTTCGCCTTGTAGCTTGTGCAAACTTTTTTAGTTCCGATTGATTCATTGTTCCAACCTTTTTTGTAAACCACCAACCGAAATTAATGATTTCATCTGTGTAATTGCCATCGTATTCAATCCAGCTTGTTTTCTAAACCCGTCGAATTCGATGGGTTTAAAAACAGGATTTATTCCAAAGTGGTCAAATTTGACCACTATAAAACCAGGGCTATACATTTAAATCCAGTATTTCACCCCCACTTCTAATGTAACTGAATTCCGTTACATTAAAATCAGGGTTATTTACCCAATTCCAAACAATCTCTTTACCTGATTCTGTCCAAGTAGATTTCTAAAAAGACTGTAATCGTCCTGTTCTTTCTGAATTCTACCTGCAACTATTGCCGAAGATATTCTTTCCTCTCTTGCGAAGTCTTTAATATCATCCTCAGTAAGATACTTTGTATAAAATTTCTTCCAGTCTTTATCCTTAATAAGCATCTTTTCAGCAAATGAATCTGCCTCTTTTTCAAAATCTGAGAGATCTTTCTTTCCGCTTAAATCATCAAAGAAGTAGTCGTCATTATTTTTCAAATGCAGTGAAAGATGGGACAATTCATGAAAAAGTGTAAACCAGAAATAGTCAATACGATCGTACCTAAGAGTTAAACCAATTACCGGATCCATTTCGGAATTAAAAAATACGGCACCATCAATTAGAATACCCTTTAAATGAGAAACAACTAAAAGCTTAATACCAAATTTCAATAAATACTCCCGAGCAAGGAGTGGACCTTCATCAAAGAAACTAAGCATCTTAAGCTCATTAAAAAAATCATCATCAAGAACTTTTTCTGTATATTTATTTTCTATGGTAATATTACTCTGATCTATAAGCACCTTTGCGTACCAGGCAGCAAGGCCGTAATCATCTATCATTTTATCAGAGCGCAGGCTCTTTCTAAAAAAAACACTGTAGTTCTGAAGGCTGAAGTCAGTCTGAGAAAAGAAACCACGGATTAATTCCTCACTATTCTCTTTGGCACTTTGAATTGAACCTTTAAAATCTATCCATCCGTTTTTAACCAGTTCAACAACCGGAAATCTGTTCCAGTCAACACCCTTAATATTTTCAGGGATACTCTTACCCGGTTCTGTGATTAATACTTCCGCAGGAATACCAAGCTGCTGATTTAATTTTCGAATCATGGAAAGGGACAAGCTGCGCTTACGGTTCAAAACCTCGGACACACGGCTCTTACTGCCGAAATAAGGAACCATATCAACATATTTAAGCCCCTGCTGCTCCATCCTGAACTTAATAGCATCAACAGGATCAGGAAGGTCTATAGGATACACTTCATCTTCATACTTGTTTATCAGCAGAGTAAGAAGATCAAGTTCCTCAGCATGGAGAGTATTATCCTCCGGATCAATATCAATAAGCTCTTCAGCTCTTGCCAATGCAATTGTGTATTCTTCATCAGTCTTAATAATTTTCATACAACCCTCTTAAAAATCAGGGAAATTTCTTCTTGCTGTACTCAGCATGAGTACCAATCCATTTAATTAAAACAGTTTGTCGTTTATAAGCGACCTTTGTAACAAGCCTGTAACTGTTTCCTTTTATATTAAAAATAACATAGTTATTTCCAAGAAAACTTGCTGATGCATATCGATTTTTTATATCCATAGTATTCTTCCAACAAGCATCCAGGGCCTCCTGATACCAGGATTCTATCGATTTTTTTGCATCCGGATGTTTTCTGATAAAACAATCAATAGTTTTCCTGTCAATTACCCGCATATACTAATTTATACCATTACCTTTTATAAATCAACAAGAAAGTTACCTTTTTGGGAACTTTCTTGTTTTTTGTTCCTTATTCCAGTTTGAAGAGATCTAAGATAAGAATCATCATTATCCAGAATATAGCCAGACGACTGCCTACTGCATACTCCTACAATCCAATCCTCTTGTGCTCAGCTATAAGTGACAGATACCTCTTTTTAAAAGCATCTGTGTAATTTAATACATCTTCTTCTGTGACAAGTTCCGCTTTTGGAAAGGCAATATTTTTCTCAGACTCAGTAGCATAAACAATTTTTACTGCAGTTGTAGGCGATGCAGCTTCATGGATTCTTTTTCGAACAACAGAAAGTCTGTCTTTTGCTTCATATTCAGCTAATTTTATATCCTTTATCTGACCTTCATTCCCAATTCTTTCAGCATAACGAGTTAGAGGCTCCATTACTTCTATCTGCTTATCCGGACTGAGCTTTCCATATTCAACCATTTTTTGTAATGATTCTTTCAACTCATCTATTTTTTTCTTTCCCTCTTCCTTTCTTGCTTCTACAGCTGTGCTGATCTTAGTCCTAATTCCATCAACCAGTTTTTTAGCGTTTCTTAAAGTGTTATTTTTATAAGGAATACCTCCAAGAAGCTTCTCTAAAGGTTCTGCCTCGGTTGCAAAATTAAGTTCATTTAAATTATCACTATTTTCCTCATACCATGCCAACAATTCCTTCCAGGTAGCATACTGAGTTTCTTTTGCCTTCATAAAAGTTTTTAATGGATCAATATCCTCATGAACTAAACGTATAAGATTTTCATCATAGGAATGCATATCTTCAATTAGAGATCCATTGTCACGATGATAAACGCTTTTTAATTCATCAATAATAGGAGTTAGTATTGAAAGAAAAGGTAAACTACTTATTTCATGCCGTTGCCAGGATTCCAGATCCTCTGTCATAGCCAGAAGATCCTGTTTAAAGGTAATAGCCATTTCTTTCATCTTTGTACTACTTAGATCTTTATAAAAAAGTTCCTTATACAGCTTTTTAAACTCTTCAAGTCTTGTTTGATCTATTACAGTCGAAGGAACTGCCCGTGTAAGTTCAAATTCTTTTCTATGTGAAAGAAGAACAAAAGTCTCATCCTTTGACCTCTGTTTATTCCCCTGAATAAACTCAATGGAGTCACGTACAAAGAGTTTGGCAAGCACACAGGAAATACCCCAGAAGTACCAGCCATACTGTTTTGAACCGAACTCTTCATACAATATTTTTAATGAAAGATATTCTTTAGCATTGAATTTACGCTGAATGAAAGACCACATCTCTTTTTCGGCCTCATCCATTGCCTGAACTCCTCCGCTGTAAAGTGCTGAATGGTTATCGGGATAGAATATTTTATTTAGAGAACTTTCCATATAATGGACACTAAGCATCTGCAGTTTGGGGTAGGATTTTCTTACAAGGCTCTGAAAACCTTCTTCAATTCTTTCTTTTGGATTTCCCTTCTTAACCGAAACAATTTCTCCCATAACATAAATATTTGCCTGGCCTGCACAGTCCTGCAGCTGTTTTATCAAGCTGCTTTTCCGTTCACCATTCAATATCTGTTTATCCCTTATTATCCGTTCTGTAAGAGAGCTTCCTCCGCTGCCTATCTGCTGACGACAGTAGACATCAGTTTGAAAATATAAACGAAGCTCACGAACCAGAAGAGAATCAGCATCCAGAAATATTATGCATTCTTTTTTACCCATGGAATGATTTAAAACAGTTTCTTCATTTTTATAATTAGGGTAGAAAGGGGTTACAAGATGAATAGCAAGGTCTGCTGTACCTGAATGGCCAGACTGCTCTCCATCAATAATCTTTTTGTAAGCAAAATCTTCATCAGCCTGGCTATAGCGAATTTTTCCAGTTTTAAGGACCCCTGAGAATATAGTTGTGTCAATAAACTTTCGAATCTCATCGTAAGATACAGAAACATGCTTTATCTCCTGCTCTACATCCTGTTCTTCATTCGTAAGATATTCATAAAGATCTCCATTCCTCTGAATGTAAGTTTCTGTTTCCAAAACAGTAAGAGCTTCCTCTATCTGAG
>JAUVLL010000018.1 GCA_030600745.1 Spirochaetaceae bacterium
TGATATTGTTTATTCGTTCCTTGATCCCAGGATTTCGTATAAATAGGTAGGAATTAGTGAAAGATAAAGAAATAGAACTGAAAAAAACTGAAAAGGAAGGGGCTGTTAATGAGTTTAACCAGTCTGTAAAAGGAAATAGTTTAACTCAGGATGCCTGGAGACGCCTTAAGAAAAATAAAATGGCTATTGTCGGACTAATTCTGGTAATTGTCTATGCTGTTCTTGCAGTCTCTGCTCCAATTCTTCCCATTTATTCTTATCGGAAAGTGATTGCAGATCATCAGGACCTTCCTCCTTCATTGCAAAGATCTGCCGGTGAACTGTGGCTTGAAAAAACTGAAAATTATATGGGACTTGTTGCCAAAAAAGAGGGCAGGGACTCTCTGAGTGCAGAGGACATGGCTAAACTGGAAGAAATCCGGCAAAAGATAAAAACGGAAACTATGGAGTATAGAGGTGAATTAGTTAAGGTCCACGACAGAAGGTATCTCCTTGGAACAGATTATCTTGGCAGGGACATGCTTGCCCGTATTATCTATGGAGGACAGGTTTCTATGGCCATAGGTCTTATAGGAACAGTTGTGGCATTTCTAATCGGAACTATACTGGGCGCACTTGCAGGTTATCTTGGTGGTAAGACTGATTATATTATAATGAGAATAGTTGATGTTATGTACGGTCTTCCCTACATGCTGCTTGTAATTATATTTATGGCAATTTTAGGGCGGAATATAATAAATCTTTTTCTTGCGCTTGCTGTTGTGTCCTGGCTGACAGTGGCCCGGGTTGTTCGCGGTCAGATTATTACTCTAAAAAATTCCGAATTTGTTGATGCAGCGAGATCGATGGGCGCCAGTACACCAAGAATTGTTTTTAAGCATTTAGTACCAAATACACTGGGTATTATCATTGTTTTTGCTACACTTAGAGTGCCTGCATTTATTATGCTGGAATCATTTTTGTCCTATCTTGGTCTTGGAATTTCGGCCCCATATGCTTCATGGGGATCTCTGGTAAAAGAAGGGGTAGATGCTATGACATTGTATCCATGGAGATTGTTTTTCCCGGCACTGGCAATGACAACATTCCTGTTTGCAATGAACTTTCTCGGAGATGGACTCAGGGATGCCTTCGATCCAAAAAGTAAAAACAGATAAGGGGATCCATGAATGAAAGATGAACTTGTTTTACAGGTTAAGGGTCTGCAGACATATTTTAAGACTGATGATGGAATGGTTAAAGCTGTAGATGATGTTTCCTTTGATCTTAAAAAAGGGCAGACTCTCGGTATTGTAGGAGAATCCGGAAGTGGTAAGTCGGTGACTAACCTTTCCATTATGCGTCTTATTCCAAGTCCACCCGGAAGAATTGTAGGTGGAGAGATACTTTTTGAGGATAAAGATATCCTTAAAATGAACAATAATGAGCTCA
This sequence comes from Spirochaetaceae bacterium, assembly GCA_030600745.1. Taxonomy (GTDB): domain Bacteria; phylum Spirochaetota; class Spirochaetia; order B11-G9; family B11-G9; genus JAJRQE01. Next base: position 1,432 of record JAUVLL010000018.1, read on the forward strand.
GGGAACTTCGTGGAAACAAGATTTCAATGATTTTTCAGGATCCCATGACATGTTTAAATCCTTTTCTCAGAGTTTCGACTCAGTTGGTGGAAACTATCCGTCTTCACCAGGGGCTGGGGAAGAAAGATGCTAAATCCAAGGCTATTGAAGTACTTGATAAAGTGGGAATACCTGCTGCGGAACGTAGAGTGGATAATTATCCCCATCAATTCTCAGGGGGAATGAGGCAGCGGGTTATGATAGCTATGGCTCTTAGTTGTAATCCTGAAATTCTTATTGCCGATGAACCGACAACAGCACTGGACGTTACTATTCAGGCTCAGATTCTTGAATTGATGCAAAAACTTGCGATTGAATTCGGTACTTCAACTATCCTTATTACCCATGACCTTGGTGTTGTTGCAGGTCTGTGTGATGAAGTCTGTGTTATGTATGCAGGAAAAATTGTTGAAAGGGCAAGTAACAATAATATTTTTGAAGATCCAAAACATCCTTATACCCAGGGTCTGATTAAATCTGTACCCCGTATGGATGAAGATGAGGGGAGTAAGCTTTTCTCCATTGAAGGACAACCGCCTAACCTGATAGATCTCCCTGAGTGCTGTCCATTTCATCCCCGTTGTCCTGAGGCAATGGAAATTTGCCGGAGGAAATATCCCGAACCAGTTCTTCTTGATGGAGATTCACGAAGTGTCAGCTGCTGGCTCTATAAAGATAAGGAGGAGTAAGGGTGGCTGAAAATAATATATTGCTTGAAGTTAAGGAGCTTAAACTCCATTTCCCTATTGAAGAGGGTCTGTTATTCAAAAAACAAGTCGGTTCTATCCGTGCGGTTGATGGTATAAATTTTGAGATCAGGGAAGGTGAAACCCTCGGTCTGGTAGGCGAGTCAGGCTGCGGTAAATCAACTACAGCCCGAAGTGTCGCTCAGCTTCATAAACCGACTTCCGGAGAAGTATTGCTGGAAGGCCGTGATATGGTAAAAGCCAATAAAACAGAGTTGTTGAAAGCAAGGATGGACATGCAGATGATCTTTCAGGATCCCTATGCTTCCCTTAATCCCAGGATGACTGTGGGTACTATTATTGCAGAGCCAATGCAGATCTATATCAGAAGAAATCTTCTTAATATGACAAAGGCGGAGGTTATTGAAAGAGTAGAGATACTTATGGAGAGGGTAGGGCTTTCGAGATTCTTTAAAAACAGATATCCCCATGAATTTTCAGGCGGACAGCGGCAGAGAATTGGAGTTGCAAGAGCATTGGCTCTCAACCCAAAACTTATTCTGGCAGATGAGCCTGTAAGTGCACTTGATGTTTCAATTCAGTCCCAGATTCTTAATCTTTTAACAGACCTAAGAGAGGAATTAGACCTTTCATATCTATTTATTGCCCATGACCTGGCTGTGATCAAGCACATTAGCACCAGGATTGCTGTCATGTATCTTGGAAAGATTATGGAGGTTTCCAAATCAGCAGAACTCTATAAAAATCCTCTTCATCCATATACAGTGGCACTGATGTCAGCTGTTCCAATTCCCGATCCGAAGATAGAAAGAGAAAGAAAAAGAATTATTCTTACAGGGGATGTTCCCTCTCCGGATAAGGAAAGACATAATTGTTACTTCTACGATAGGTGCCCAAAAAGATTTGACAGGTGTAAAGATAATATTCCGGCTCTTGTTGATGTAGGTGATAACCACCATATTGCATGTTTTCTACATCACGACAAAGTAGCGGAATAACAGAAAACAGTTAACAGTTATCAGTGGGCAAAATATTGTTTACAGATAACTGTTCACTGATAACTGTATCCGGCAGTAGGAAGCGATACGCTTAGCTTTCTTTCTCAGTTCACTACTTTCAGTTTTTCCAGTGCTTATATCGATATTGAGAACTTCTCCGGAATTAAGAATAAGTGAAAATTTAATCATCTTTTTTCTCAACCTGCTTAATTTACTCTCATTCTCCAGGTGGGAATAACCGGATATTTGGAAAATTTCAGTCTCTTCCATTTTGTAGATTATTTTTTTATTAATTAACATAACACCATTGATGTATTCAATTTTTCCTGTCGATATGTTAAAAATCCACTTCTCTTCATATAAGGATCCTGCAGTGCAAAGAGCTATAATCAGTAGAGGGATCCATGTTCTTTCGCTTTCCGGTCCGGAAGCAAATACTCCAGCTGCCAGAACCAATGCAATAAACAGGAAAAGGAACCTGAACCAGATAGGCAGCACTAGACTTAAGGAACCATCTTTCTTTTCTTTTAGTATAAAATTCATTCTGAACATCAATCATTCTCCTACCGTAGCGGTAACATTTGTGGAAGTTTACAATCCTTGTTCCTGATGATAAAGTTCAACAGCCCATTATATAGATATATTCGGTAAAATACAGATGATCTTTAGGATCCCTGGGATAAAGCACCGGACATCAGATACAAATATTTAATTCCCTGCCATAATTATCTTCTGTACTATAGAGCAAATAGATGTATAATAGTCAGTGCCTGAAAAATAATTAAAAAAGAATTTGTTTTATATAGTAAAACAGTGTATCATATAATAAAACACTTATTAAACAAGGAGAAACCTTATGCGGGGAAAACCTATCATAGATACAGCTAAATGTAAGGGCTGTGAGCTTTGTGTTGATGTGTGTCCGGTTAATATTATGGCCATGTCAGACACTTTTAATAAGCAGGGTGTGCAGTACGCAGTCTGTATTGATGAGGAAAAATGTACTACATGCGGGGCGTGTGCAATAATCTGCCCCGATATGGTAATCAAAGTTATTAAGTACGAACAAGGATAAAGAGATGAGTGAAAAAATTCTTATGAAGGGAAATGAAGCCCTTGGAGAAGCTGCAATTATTGCAGGATGCAGATTCTATTTTGGCTATCCCATTACACCTCAGAATGAGGTTCCTGCTTACATGTCCAGACGGCTTCCCAGGGTGGGAGGAACATTTCTTCAGGCTGAAAGTGAGCTGGCAGCAATTAATATGGTTTATGGCGCTTCTGCAGCCGGGGCAAGGGTAATGACTTCCAGCAGTTCGCCTGGAATCAGCCTGAAACAGGAAGGACTTTCCTATATTGCCGGTGCAGAGCTGCCGTGTGTAGTTGTTAACATTATGAGAGGCGGCCCCGGTCTTGGGAATATTGCCGGTTCGCAAGGTGATTACTTTCAGTCTACAAGGGGTGGTGGAAATGGTGATTACAGACAACTGGTTCTTACCCCGGCTACAGTACAGGAGATGGCAGATCTTACTCTATTGGCTTTTGATCTTGCAGATGAATACAGAATAGCAGTTTTAATTCTTGGAGATGGTTATTTAGGTCAAATATCTGAAGCACTGACTCTGCCTAAACCAACTGGTAAAGTCTTTGAGAAACCCTGGGCTTTAACAGGAGCAAAGGGGCGTAAACCCAATAAAGTTGCATCTTTAAGGTTAGTACCGGAAACTTCTTTGGAGGAGTTGAATCTTGTTCTGAATGAAAAGTATAAAAAGATAAGCGCTAAGGAATGCCGGTCCGAGTCATATTTAACAGAAGATGCGGAATATTTGCTGGTGGCATATGGAACCAGTTCCAGAATATGCCGTGAAGCTGTAAATGAATTAAGGGAAGAGGGCATTAAAGCAGGTCTATTCAGGCTTATTACAGCGTGGCCTTTTCCTGCAGAAGCCCTGCAGATTGCATCTGCTAAAGCGAAGAAGATACTAACAGTAGAAATGAGTCTCGGTCAGATGATTGAAGATGTAAAGTTATCTGTTAAAGATCCGGAAAGAGTTGATTTTTACGGCAGATCCGGTGGAATGCTTCCTGAAACTGACGAGATTAAGAGGAGGATCAAAGCTTATGGAAACTAAAAATTTTAAATACGTTTATGATAGACCGGAAGCTCTGGTAGATAAAGTTACACATTACTGTCCCGGTTGTGGTCATGGTATAGTTCACAAGCTTCTTGCAGAGGTTATTGATGAACTTGGAGTCAGAGAAAAGGCAATTATTATTGCACCGGTAGGGTGTTCTGTTTTAATTTATGACTATATGAATTTTGATGGATGTGAAGCATCTCATGGCAGAGCACCTGCTGTGGCAACCGGTCTTAAGCGGGTTAATCCTGACAATGTAGTAATTTCTTATCAGGGAGATGGAGACCTTCTGGCTATTGGTACAGCCGAGGCAGTTCATGTTGCCAACAGGGGTGAAAATATTACAACCATATTTATCAATAATGCAATATATGGAATGACTGGCGGCCAGATGGCTCCGACAACTATGGAAAAACAGATAACAGCTACAACTCCTTACGGTAGAGATCCTATGGATGTTGGATTTCCTATTCGGGGATGTGAACTTCTAAATACCCTTGAAGCTCCCGTTTTTATTGAAAGATGTTCCATATATGACTTTAAAAATACTCTTAAGACAAAAAAAGCAATAAAGAAGGGTATTAAAAATCAGATTGAAGGGCGTGGCTATTCATTTATTGAGGTGCTGTCAACCTGCCCGACAAACTGGGGTATGAAGCCTCAGGAAGCTGCCAACTGGGTTAAAGATACAATGGTTCCCTACTATCCATTAGGGAATTTCAGAGATAACTAAGGTTGAATTATAATATTAACAGGAGATATATCGTATGCATGAAGAAATAATTGTTGCAGGATTCGGCGGACAGGGAGTGATAATGGCAGGTAAGCTGCTTTGTGTCGCTGCCATGAATGAAGATAAATATGTGTCCCATATTCCAAGTTATGGAGCGGAGATGAGGGGAGGTACCGCCAATTGCTCAGTTGTGATATCTGATAAAGAGATCAGCAGCCCTACGGTCCCAAAACCCAGTATTGCTATAGTTATGAATACCCCTTCATTGGTAAAATTTGAACCAAGGGTAAAGTCCGGAGGACTCTTAATTTATAACAGTTCATTAATAGATCAAAAACCAAAGCGAACAGATATTACTACTGTTGGAATTAAGGCTAATGATATCTCAGAAGCTGAAGGTAGTGTTCGGGCTGCAAATATGGCTGTTATAGGGAAACTTCAGGCTCTAAAACCGGAAATAGCAAGTCTTGATTCTGTAATAAAGGCACTTGATGTTGTAATTTCTGCAAGAAACAGAAAGCATAATGATACAAATATCAAGGTTTTGAAGAAAGCAAATTTGTAGGATTGTAATGATTTACGGTAGTAGAGATGCCCAATTTGGGTGTCTCTACGTCTAATCAGATAAATTTAATCCACAAATCCACTATTTCGGGAACAAACCTGTCTTTAGCCCTTTTCCCTGCCCAGGTAAGGATTTCAGGATTCTTTGCTTCTTCGGTGCATAGTTTGTCAGGATCTGTTTTAATGTTCACTCTGTAAAGATCGAGCCGGTCAGAATCCCAGCATGTTCTTACGGTAATATCCCCCTCTGTTTTCCCTTCTGTATGGTCCGAACAGGCATAGTAGAGCAGGTCAAATCTATTGTCATCAAGAGTAATAAGATCTTCTCTTAGGGTATATGCAAAATCTCCACCCCGTTTACCGTGTCCATTGTCTCTGCTTTCATTTTGACGCCTACAGTCATGAAAAACAGCAAATAGTGCGACAATTTCAGGATCTGCCCCGTTTTGTTCAGCAAGGCGAACTCCATTTTCCATTACCCGTGCCCAGTGTGTGATGCCATGAATACCATCCCATGGAAGTTTATAACCGGATAAAATTGCCCTTATAAGTTCATTTGTAATATAGGTGTTCTGCATTGTTTAATAATAGCAGATTATCTGCGAAATTAAAGTAAAGAATATATGTTTTTTAGGAATTTGATATATATTTATTTTCTCTATTTACTCAATTATTCCTTGTGTTCTACAGAATTCTATTATACAATAGTGAAAATTGGTAAAAAATAATTGGTTAGTATTATGGAAAATGAATTTAAAGAAAAAAATTCCGATAATCTCTATTTTATGCTTAAGCACATTGCGGATAATGTTCCTGATTTACTATGGTCAAAGGATCTTGAAGGGCGGTTTACCTTTGTTAATAAAGCCACTTGTGAATTCCTGCTTAATGCTCATATGCCGGAAGAGGTTCTTGGAAAAACGGGTCTATATTTTGCGAGGAAAGAAAGAGCAAAACATCCGGAAAATAATGAATGGTACACTTTTGGTGAGATATGTGCCGAATCTGATAAAATAGTTCTGGAAACAGGTGAACCCGGTCGCGTTGATGAATATGGGAATGTTAATGGTAAATTCCTTTTTCTTGAAGTGCTGAAGGTCCCTCTTTTTGATGATAAGGGAAAATTGATTGGTACTGTCGGCAGCGCCCGGGATGTAACAGAACAAAAAAGAATAGAAAAGAAACTTGAAGATCTCCTTCAACAGACAGAAGCAGATGCAAAAGCAGATGTAGAAACAAAAGAAATACTTTTACGTGAGATAAATCACAGGGTAAAAAATAGTCTATCTTCCTTTATTGGAATGCTCTATGCAGAAAAAAAGCAATCACGACGAAATTTAAACGAGGCTCAGATGGAGCATGTGGATAGTCTGATTAATCGTGTAAGGGGAATCAGTATTGCTCATGAGCTTTTATCGCGATCCCGATGGGCGCCAATTTCTTTATCTACTTTGTCCGAAAGGATTGTTCATTCTTTAAATCCTCTTATTCCCGTAGACAGATCTATTAAAACAAAAATTACACCATCTACTGTTTCTCTTGATGCTGATCAGACTCACAGTATGGCAGTAGTAATAAATGAGCTGTTTTCCAATTGTATCGAACATGCAGCCGGTGCAGGAGAAGAGATAGATGTTTCAATTGAAATAAAAGAAAAAAAAGGAAGAATAATCTATATTTACAGCGATAATGGACCTGGTTTCCCTGAAGAAGTTCTTAATTCAGAATCTTACAATGTAGGGTTGTACCTGGTAAAAAATATCGTCCGGCAGAATTTAATGGGTACTGTTAAGATGGAAAATAAAGATGGAGCAAGGGTAATAATAAAATTCCCCGGAGGCGTCAAGTTTGAAGAACTTTAATAACAAAAAAAGTAGAAGTTTAAAAATTCTTATAGCAGAAGATGATTTTCTTGTTTCAGAGATGATTGAGGGTGAGCTGATAGATACAGGTTACGTGATAGTTGGTAAAGCTGCCAATGGAATGCAGGCAGTGGAGCTTACAAAGGGTTTAAAACCTGACATTGTACTTATGGATATAAGAATGCCCGGGATGAACGGACTGGAAGCTACCAGGCAGATTATGGAAGATTGTCCAACACCGGTTATTATACTTACAGCCTATGAAAATATGGAAATGGTTGAAAGTGCCGGTGATGCCGGTGTGGGAGCCTATCTGAATAAACCTCTGGATGCCGGTGAATTTGAGAAGGCCGTACTGATTTCAAGAGCAAGGTTTAACGATATTAAGGAATTAACAGAGAAAAATAAACGTCTTGAAGAAGCTGATCTGCTAAACAAATCCTTAATGAAAGAGATCCATCACAGGGTTAAAAATAATTTTCAGTTGATCTCAAGTCTTCTTAATCTTCAGATTGGGGATTTAGAGGATTCCAGGGCAAGGAGAATCCTGGAGTCAGGAAGGGACAGGATTCAGACCCTTGCTGTTCTTCATGAAGAACTATATGAAACCGGTGATTTTGTAACTATGCCAATGAATATTTTTATTAAAGATTTACTGAGTTCATTATTGGATGCATATGATACTAAAGATAGAATTATCAAACTAGATATTAATATAGATAATATTGTTCTTGATACCAAAAAAGCCGTAACTATTGGATTTATTCTTAATGAAGCAGTTACAAATTCAATAAAATATGCATTTTTTGATAGTGTTAACAAAAAATGCACCATTAGTATTTCAATGAAAGTAGAGGATAAAATTATTCTATTAAGAATAGCGGATAACGGAATTGGCATTTCAGATATGGAAGAAGTGAAATCCGGTGATACCCTTGGTATGAAGTTAATACATCTGCTTACGGAATTTCAGTTGGAAGGGAGTCTTGAATTCCCTGAAGCAGAAGGCATGGAAATTCTTATACGGTTTAAGCCGTAAAGAAGGAGAGACGCGAGATATCGCAAAAGCCCGTACTGCTGATGCATTAGAGATGAAAAAACCCGCCATAAAGGCGGGTTTTTCGTTGAGACGCAATGCTTTGCGTCTTTTTCCTTTAGAGGATTTCTCCCAGATTTTTATAGAAATTCATTCTTCGTTTGGCATCTGCTTCTGCTTCTTTGAAAAGAGCTTCTGCTTCTTCCGGTGCTGTTTTATAGAGTGCGGAGTATCTTGCTTCACCTTTTATAAACTCCTGATAATCGAGTTTTGGTTCTTTAGCTTCCCATTTAAACCTTTTCCCATCTTCTTCTTCCGGGTTGTATCTAAATAGAGGCCAGTATCCCGATTCAACAGCCTTTTTCTGTTCCAGCTGTGATTCACTCATATCAAAACCGTGAGCAATACAGGGGCTGTAAGCGATGATGATGGAAGGGCCGTTATAGGCTTCTGCCTCCATAATGGCTTTCTGGGTTTGTATTCTATTGGCACCCATTGCAATGGAAGCAACATATACATAGCCATAGCTCATACACATCATTGCGAGGTTCTTTTTACCCATTCTCATTCCGGCATTTGCAAACTTGGCAACAGCTGCAATAGGAGTAGCTTTTGATGCCTGCCCGCCAGTATTTGAATACACTTCTGTATCGAGAACAAGAATATTAACATTCTTACCTGCTGCAACAACATGATCCAGGCCACCGTAACCTATATCATAGGCCCATCCGTCTCCTCCGATTATCCATACACTCTTGTCTACAAAGTAATCTTTGAGTTCATTCATCTTTGCAAGAATCTTTTTAGCCTCTCCGGATGCATCTCTTAAAGCAGGCTGTAAGAGCAGTCCCGTAGCAGTCTGAGCAAGTACAGCTTCGCTGCTCTTATCTTCCCATAGTTCAATATTTCTTTTAAGTGCAGCTGCAAGATCGGATGTTGTTCCCAGTTTTAACAGTGCATCTATTTTGTTTTTTAAAAGAGTTCTGTTACTGTCTACAGCAAGTCTCATACCAAAACCATACTCTGCATTATCCTCGAAAAGAGAATTACCCCAGGCTGGACCTCTTCCGCTTTCAGCCTTACAGTATGGAATAGTCGGGAAAGTACCACCGTAGATTGAGGAACAACCTGTAGCATTGGCAGCAACCATGTTTTCTCCATAGAGCTGAGTAACAAGTTTAATATACGGAGTTTCTCCACAACCTGCACATGCACCGGAGAATTCAAAAAGAGGAGTTTTAAGCTGCGCTCCCTTAATAGAAGTTTCCTTTGTTCCATCAACTACATTGTCAGGAAGATCACCAAAGAACTTATAATTTTCTTTTTCTCCCTTTTCTCTTTCCTTTCCTATGGGGTTCATGACCAGCGCTTTTGTTTTTGCAGGGCATACTTCGATGCATACACCGCATCCCTCACAGTCATCAATATAGACCTGTATTTTATACTGAAGATCTTTGTCATTCTTTGTGTTTGATTTAATAGTTGTAAAACCTGCAGGTGCACTCTCCAGTTCGGAAGGCGCAATCTGCTTGGCTCTTATGGCTGCATGAGGACAGGCCATAACACAATGAGTACACTGTATACAGTTTCCCGGAATCCAGGAAGCAACAGAAGCTGAGACGCCTCTTTTTTCCAGAGAAGCTGTCCCCAGTGGGATAATACCGTCAAATGACATCTGTGATACAGGTATATTATCTCCCTTAAGCCGTAGAACGGGCTCTATAATATTCTTTGCAAAACTGCCTGCACTGGCCGAAATTAACGGAGGAGCAGTAAATGATTTAGTAATAGCAGCTGGTATTTTAACCTCTTCCAGAGCTTCGGAAGCCCTGTCAACTGAATCCCAGTTCATCTGTACTACTTTGTCACCTTTTTTTGCAAAGGATTTTTTTATTGCTTTCTTTATCAGCTCTATAGCTTCCTTTTCCGGAAGAATACCGGAAACCTTAAAAAAAGCAGTCTGCATAACAGTATTGATTCTTACTCCCAGTCCTGTTGCTCCGGCAATTTTAAGTGCATCTATTGTATAAAATTTCAATTTTTTTGCAATGATCTCTTCCTGCATATCCCTTGTCAGGCTTTCAAAAACCTCGGAAGCCGGAAGTTTGGAGTTTAATAGAAATATTCCTCCCTCTTTTAGTGGACCAAGCATATCATATTTGCCGATATATGCCTGATTATGACATGCAACAAAATTTGCAGCATTAATTAACCACGGCATGTTGACGGAACTGTCTCCAAATCTAAGGTGAGAAACGGTTATTCCACCGGACTTCTTTGAATCATAAGTAAAGTAGGCCTGTGCATTTTTATCTGTATTTTCACCGATAATTTTAATTGAATTCTTTGCAGCACCGACTGTTCCATCAGATCCAATACCCCAGAACAGGCAGCTGATTACATCATCGGGAGCTACATCAATAATTTCATTAACATCGATAGACAAATTTGTTACATCATCGTTGATGCCGACTGTAAAATTATGAGATGCCTTGCCATCAAGATGATCAAATACAGCTTTTGCATGGCTTGGTGTAAATTCTTTACTGGAAAGGCCATACCGGCCGCCGATAATCTCTACATCTCTGCCTTTCATTGAAGCGACAATATCAAGATAAAGAGGTTCCCCTATTGATCCCGGTTCTTTTGTTCTATCCAGAACGGCAATTTTCTTACAGGTTTCCGGAAGAGCAGCTAAAAATGCTTCCACAGAGAAAGGTCTGTAGAGTCTTACTTTAATGGCTCCTACCTTTTTTCCCTTTGCTGTCAAATAATTTACAGCATAATCGATTGTATCACATCCGCTTCCCATAGCAATAATTACTCTTTCTGCATCCGGGGCGCCCACGTAATCGAACAGATGATACTGTCTGCCTATTACCGCAGCAACCTTGTCCATGTATTCCTGTACAATACCGGGAGTCGCATCATAATATTTATTTACTGTCTCTCTTCCCTGGAAATAAACATCAGGATTCTGAGCAGCTACTTTTATAACAGGATCTTCAGGTCTCATAGCTCTTTTTCTAAACTGCTCAATATATTCAGGTTCTACCAGAGACTCAATATCCTCGAATGATATCTGTTCTACTTTCTGAATTTCATGAGAGGTTCTGAACCCGTCAAAAAAACTCACAAATGGAACCTGTGACTTAAGAGTTGCCAGGTGGGCTATAAGTGCCATATCCATTGTTTCCTGAATTGAACTGGCTGCAGTCAATGCAAACCCGGTGTTACGGGTAGACATTACATCCGAATGATCTCCAAAAATTGAAAGACTTTGAGCCGCAAGTGATCGTGCAGATACGTGGAATACTGTCGGGAGCATTTCCCCGGCAATCTTGTGCATATTGGGGATCATAAGGAGTAATCCCTGAGATGCTGTAAAGGTAGTAGTTAATGCTCCGCCGCTTAATGATCCGTGAACAGCTCCTGCTGCTCCGGCCTCAGACTGCATCTCTATAACATCTACTTTCTTACCAAATACATTTTCGAGACCCGTACTGGCCCATGCATCGGCGTTTTCTCCCATTGGTGAACTGGGAGTTATCGGATATATTGCTGCTACCTCACTGAATGCATATGCTACATGAGCAGCAGCGGTATTTCCGTCAATTGTTACCATTTTCTTTTCTGACATTTCTAATCCCTTCTTTGTATTGAGATGCTTATATTATAATTAATTGAGCTGAAATCTACAAGGTATTGTATAACCATAGTCAATAATTTAATGAAATATCATAACTATTGTGAATTAAGTCTGTTTAAACAGTGTTAAATAGCAACCTGATCGAAGGTAGTCCTGCAAAATAAGAGAGTACATTATCTTGAATGTTAATACTTTTCATGGTTCCCTGGGGCTTGTTTTCAAAGGAAGAGATAATTCTCTGAATTTGATTGGCATGATTAGATAAATTGAACCTTTTAATTATCTTACTATTAAAAAGCAGTAAATTTGTAGATAGTAGTTTTTCCATTTGTTCCAGACTGATACTGTTTAGTGTCTGCGTATCCCGAAGCAGTCCCGGGTCACTGAGGTTTTTCAGAAATTTTTTCTGCATTGATGGTGAGAGGTATGAGAAGTCGATTGTGTCCATCTGCAGCATCAGCTTAATTTGCTGACTCAGAGTGGAAACAATTTCTTTGTCCAGGAAAATTCCTACTTCCATAATTTTTCTATGGTAATGTTCCCTCAATATCTCTCTCAGGGAGTTTTCAAGGGGAATTTTTATTTCATCATAGAAGTAACTCCAGTCTTCTTTATAAATATCCCTGAATCCATCGATTATTTCCAGATTTCTTGTAAAAAGAGGTTTGCCCCATTGTAATGAATTTATATACAGATATCCGAATCCTTCCTGCACAGAACTTGATATTATCAGACTACCGGCATCTATCAGGTCTATAAAAGAGATATCACCTTTAGCAGCCTTTATCCCTGCCTGGGCAGCTCCAGGGATCAGTCCCAAATCAAAACAACTGTCAACCAGATTAGAGTATCCTTTTTCTGTTTCCGAAATACCGGGAAGGGTTACAAGCAGATTTACTGGTGTTCTGCTGCACCGGGCCAGCAGCCCGGCTTCAAGAACATTTTTTCTTCTTATAGTTCTAACCGGGTAGATTAAAAGAGGAGCTCCTTTTATATACGAGGGAGCAGAATTTGAAAGAACCTTATCTATAGCATTTCTTTCCGTCTCCAGTCTCCTCTCTCCTTTCTCCCTTTTTATAGGTTCAACAGGATTATCAAGTAGAAATACCGAATCCTCAGGTATCCCGGCTTTGGTTAGATAATTTCTGTCCCTGCTATTGATTGTTACATACTTAACATTGGAAGAAACGGGATAAAGTGGCATGGTTACATACCTGTGAATTGAGGTGAAATTTGCATATCTTCCGGATTCAGGAAAGTCGTGAATATGAAAAACCATTTGCTGCTGTGGGGAATTTTCTGCTATCTGCAGGACTGCTTCTGTAAAAAAAGGGTTTTTACCAATGTGGTAGTTGTGGATCCACCATAGGTTACCCTTAAACCGATCCAGGAGTGTTTTTGTGATTGTTTCAGGATCGGGATAGTTTCCCATATTGGAAATGTATCCAAGTTCAGGGAGTACAACACAATCCACATCAATATTGGGGATAAGATTTTCTGGATTTTCTCTAATTTCAGAGACAACAATTCCAACATTATCAGCCCTTCCCGAAACAAGAGTAATCCCTTCTATTTCCGGGATATTTTCGAGAACTGCAATAGCAGATGATTTTATCACCTGTGTAACCCCTCCAGGCAGCAGATGATAATGAAATACTATTAACCGCACGGTGTAGGTTGTCTTCCCCAGATATCCTCGACTATGCCACACAGTTTGTTCTGCAGTACAGTGTATGAATAATGTTTAAGGCTGAGTTCATAGTTTTTATCTGTAATTCTCTTAATCTCTTTGGGATCATCCAATAATTCATTTGTTGCATCAACGGTTGACTGGGAGATAAAATTATCCATTTCTATTGCTTCGAAACCTTTGGGTTTAATATCAAAAGAGTAGATTGAGTAGTTATTTACCAGTATTGGTTTTCTATAATAAACAGCTTCCAGAAAAGCATTTCCGAAACCTTCCTGGAGGGATGGATATGATACCAGATCTGCATGGGGATAGATATCCTGAAGGCAGTATATTTTTTCTCCATTGTCCTTGTAACCCCTTGAATCTCCGATAGACTCACTGACAAAAAGAGCCCGGATTTTTAGAAGCTCAGCGAATTCTTTTACCCTCTGTTCATATTCATACCCTTCATCTCCTGATGCATGGCTTATAACAAGCACAGCTTTTCTGTTCAATCTTGCTACAAGCTCAATAGCATGTTCAATCCCCTTTCTCTGAACTACTCTGGTGGGCTGCAGTACAAAGAGTTCGTCCTTATCTATTCTGAAAGCTTTTCTTACATCTGCATTGAATTCGTCAATGGGAGATTCAGGATGCTCAAAGTTCATAACGTTGGGTATTAATGTTGACGATATACCCGTACGCAGTGCCAGCTGATTTTGAGCTGATGAGTTAATTACAACATGACGGATTGAGTTAAGATGGGGCGGGTAGGATGCATTTATGTAATCCCAGACACAGTTTCTTAAAAAACGCTTTCTTTCCCAGAAGAAATCATGGTGATGGGCAATTACCGGAATATTTGTTTCGGCAATTACTTCTGTTAATGCCATTGCCAGAGGTACATGCAGAGGGATGGTTAGGGTATTTTGAGGTACCAGCATATCCAGATTGAATTTATCAATAAACTCATAAATTTTATCCTTAAGTAAATCTCTAAAGTTGTGTATATCCTGGGAGAGTTTTCGAGGTCTTGTGTCTCCTCCGTTAAATGCCTGCTTGTATAAGCGTAATGCTTCAGGATATTTAAAATGTGCCTCCTCTACTGTGAACGATACGGCAGGGTCGGTATCCAGTTCTCCGGCCATATAGAAACTTTTAAAGCTAAAGCGGTTTAAAATTTCCGCCCATTTTTTTGTTTCCAGAGAAACACCATCTGTTCCTGATATTCTAAATGAAATAAAGCCGATATTCTTTTCGTCCATATAAACACCCTTTTTTAGTAAATATACAAATCAGTGTATCTCTATTTTAGTATAAAAAATTGAAAGGTCAAGATTTTTTCTTACTTTTAGTATATTCTGGACTGCATGTATAATAAAGAAAAACTAATATGGACAGAAAAATCACGAAAGATACTGCAAAGTTGCCGTATATTTGATCTTTATGAAGTAGATAAAGAATCTCCCGATGGAAATGACAGTAATTTCTATCTTTTAAATTCTCCCGACTGGGTTACAGTGATTCCCCTTATTAAAGATGCCAGGGGATATGAATGTTTCCTAATGGTGGAGCAGTACAGGCATGGAAGTAATAAAGTTACTTTAGAATTCCCTGCCGGAATGATTGACCATGGAGAATTACCTGGAAATGCGGCTTTAAGGGAACTTCTGGAGGAAACAGGCTATATGGCAGGGGAGATTACAGAAATTGGCGCTGTATCCCCTAATCCTGCATTTATGAACAATATCAGCTATACATTTGTTGCCAGGGAGCTTGAGTTAAAAAGTGAACAAAACCTGGATAGAGATGAGTATATACACTTCCATCTGATTCCTGTTGCCGAAGTTGTGAAAAATATGGGTACCGGAAGGTATTCAAACGGAGTTATGCTGATGGCGTTGGCTTATTATCATAGATGGATGGAAACAGAGCCTGTCCTGTAATTTTTACAGACCCATCTCCATTATCATCTGGAATATACTCATAATATCCTCTGCAGGAATATTTGTACTACTGTGCAGCCTTCCGTTTTCAAAACCTGAGAATCCTGATATTCAAATTCTTTTATTAACTCTGATGTATCAATATTAAAAGATTTTATAAGGCCGTTTATATCAAGGTAAATACTAAGGGAGTCATTACTGTAGGAGTCCAAATGGGATAGATTGCTGCTATTTTTTGGGGGAAAGTTTTTCTTCAGATTTTCTGAAGAAAAAAATACCAGGTAGTTCATATAGAATTTATACCGGGTACCCTTTCCTTCTTGTTTGTTTTGAATTAAATCCAATATATTCATGGAAGTATTTATTGGTATCCTGGCTAGCTTTATCATCAATAAAAATCAAAATGAGAATTGCTTTTGATAATTAAAACATGATAACAGAAAAACACAGTAAAACCAAACCCATTTTAAAATTTCATAATCTACTTTTTTTGTTTTTTTGCCCAAAGAAACAACTTTACTGCTGTTCTGACTGGATACCCTCCATAGACGATTGCCCAACCCAGAATCGCGAAACGTTCCTTCCATTCCGGTCTCATCTGAAGGGGGTAACTGAAATTCTTTGAACCTGAAGGATCATATATAAATAATGCGCCAAGGAGAAGAATGAAAATTAAAACAAATAATTCTCCAGCAGCAATATTCCTGATATTTTTACTCATAATAAACCTCTTTTGTAGAATATAACCATGTTTGTAATGATAATCTATCTTAATGCCGCTTTTTACGGAAAACAATTATTGAATAATAATTATTTTTAT
>JAUVLL010000193.1 GCA_030600745.1 Spirochaetaceae bacterium
AATACATATTCTGTATCTGCAAGACTTATAGAAGATGAAACCGCTCAGGTAGTTTCCCAGGAGTCTGCCCGAAAACAGGGCGAGAGCGACGTTCTGGATGAGGGAGCAGAGGCTGTTGGAATAAAACTTTTAGGGAGAGAGTTTACAATGTCTCCTACCACCCAACCGGTAGCAGAAGAAACAACACCAACTATAAAACCCGCACCTGTTAAACGAACCCCTGCAAAACCCGGCAAAAAGAGACCTCACTTTACTGTTGGATATATGTTTGCCGGATTTATGGGAGATGACGGAAACGATACGTATTCAGGGGACAGCTACTATTCATTCTACGAAATGGATGATTTTGCATTAGATATGAGTGCCCCGGATGCAGATCTGACAACATGGGGCATTGATTTGCACCTTATGATCCCCCTTAAATATGTTTACTGGAGCCTGGGTGTCAGCTATACAAACCAAAATCTTTGGGCAGGAGATGATTCCTATTCAGAGTCCTTTGAAGTATTTAGTACAGTTAGTCCAGGCATTGGCATCGGAGGTATTTATCCGGTAGGATCAAATTTCCAGCTGTATGGAGGGTTAAATCTGGGATATCTGGTCTTCATACTTGGCAGTGATTATGGTGACGATGCAACCGATTCTCTCTGGATGGATGATGCAGGAGCCAGTGCCGGCGGATTCTCCTTCGGTCTTGAACTGGGAGCAGATTATTTCTTTAACTCCTTTAGTATCAGTGCCAGATACAAACTTTCCAGATCCGGCGACCTTACTGGAGAAGATGTTTTTACCGATGATTATCAGGATAATTTCGGAGGTGACACAAGTTTTGGTGTGCACGGTCTGGTTCTTGGTGTTGGATATACCTGGTAAATAATACAGGGCTCTGCCCTGTGTTAAGAAAGAACACCCCTTCGGGGCTGAAGACTGGCAAAAATGCCAGCATCCAGCCCTGAAAGGGCGTAATATCCTAACGGAGGGTGTAACCCTTCGTTGGACCTAACTAAACAAAACCCTCTTAACCAGTTCCGGCTCAAGTCTAAACTGGGAACCAATACCCTCAATAAAATGATGTTCTTTTAGCAGGTGAATTGATAGATCGGTAACAAGTAGTTTTTCACCACTTGATTTTAATTCAATTTCAGCACTTATTTTCCGAAAAATTCCATCTTCAAAAGGACAGGGGAGTTTACCCCTTGGGTCCACTACTCTAATAAGCCACTTATCATCCACAGTTACAGGTTCACCCAGCCCCTTTTGACCTTCAGTCAGGAAATATAAAAGCCTATCAGCGACTTCATCAAAATCGAGTCCGGCTCTGGACATTTCTCCTTCATCCCGAACCATCATATCTTTTATAGAGATTTTTTCATCCCCGAGAAAACCATCAGCTATTATTACACCAGGGAGCATGTTTTCCTGTGCTTTTTTCATTGCAGGAGTCATTTTCATATTATTATCCTTTTATACAATCTGAGATCGTTCCCCAGGGTGCATGGACGAGCAGCAAACGAAGTTTGCGACCAGTCTCGGTGCAAGCACCTGCGGTACGACTCATTATTAGGCAAAATTATCATAATAAATTTTATCCAGGGGTATATCATTAGCAGTTAAAACATTGTTACAGGCTCCAATCATACCGGGACTGCCGCAAAGATAACCCTCACGGGCTTTACCTGAATCTATCTTTGTCTTTAAATAGTTATCCAGAACATCTGTTATCATGCCGGTTTCACCACTCCAGTTGCTTCCCTCTTCGGGTTCAGAAAGAGCAGGGATAAAATGAAAGTTTTCCCATTTGGCATCCAGCTCCATCATCTCTTTCATATAGAGGATATCTTTAGTTGTTCTTGCACCAAAAAAATACCAAACCTCTCTGTCTAAATCACCCTTTTCAAACATATCATATAAAATAGACTTGAATGGGGCCATTCCGGAACCGCCTGCAATACAAACCATTGCTGCATCAGTTTCTGATCTTTCAAAATCTCCAAAGGGACCAATAAGCTCTACTTCCATTCCTTCCTTAAGACGAGTATGAACCCATGTGGTAGCAATACCCCCTGGAACAAGACGTATCAACACTTCAATAACACCCTTATCACCCGGTTTTGACGACATGGAGTAAGCCCTTTGTGTAGTCCCTTTTATTTTATCATAGGGAGGCACAACCAGCTGGACATATCTTCCTGCCTGGAAATTGATCTCCTCTCCCTGTAAATCAAAAATAACTTCCTTAATATCATGAGTTACATCACGGATAGATTTAACTCTGGATTTGAATTTTTTAACATTAAAAAGATCTTCCGGAATTATAATATCAATATCCGCTTTTACCTTAACCTGACAGGTAAGGCGAATATTCTTTTCTATCTCTTCTTTGCTTAAATAGGGTAGCTCTGTGGGAAGATGAACTCCTACATCACTGGTTACCTGACACTTACAGGCTCCGCAGCTTCCCCTTCCACCACAGGCAGAAGGGATAAAAATTTCCTGTGATGCCAGAGAAGATAGAAGTGAATCCCCTCCATTAAGGGTTACAATCTTTTCCCCGCCATTTATACTTATATTTACAGGGCCATAGTTATTTACTATTTTATCAACAATAGAAATTGCCGCTGCCAAAACTCCGGCAATGACAGCAACTACAACAGGTGCTATTAAAAAATTCAAGTTGTTACCTCCATTTTTATCATTCTATTGCACACTCAACATACCGGAAAACCCGATGAATGCCATTGCCATGAAACCAATGGTGATCAATGTTATTCCCGGGCCGCTTAACCCCGCCGGAACCGGTGCTTTAACAAGCTTTTTCTGTATGGCTGCAAGAGTTACAATTGCAAGCCACCAACCCAAACCTGATCCAAAAGCAAAAACTACAGTCTGAACAAAACTGTAATTTCTTATCTGCATAAATAATGCAACTCCAAGAATTGCACAGTTGACCGTTATAAGCGGAAGAAATATCCCAAGTGACATATAGAGAGCCGGAGAAACTCTGTCAATTACCATTTCAAGTATTTGCACAGTAGCAGCAATCACTATAATAAAAATTATATAACGCAGATAAAGTAGATCTAAAGGAATAAGAACATACTGAAGAAGAACCCAGTTAAGCATTGCGGTAAGAGTTAAAACAACAGTTACTGCAAGACCCAGACCATTGGATGATTTCATATCTTTGGATATTGAAATAAACGAACACATTCCAAGGAAATTTGCCAGAAGAATATTACTTGTAAATATAGACGCAAACAACAGAACTACGGGATTTATATCAGGAACCATTATTTACCTCCTTTAGGTTGCATAGCCGAGCAGGAAGCTTGCTTCCGACCAGGCTTTGGTTGCATAGACGAAGCTTCCTGTTTAAGTATAATTGTTTTTGCAACCCAGATAAACGTTCCTAATAGGAAAAATGCACTTGGGGCCATTACCATAATTGTCCATGGGGTAAAACCTGCCGGAAGAACGGCTATACCGAATAATGTTCCAAACCCCATAAGCTCTCTTACAAATGCAATAAGCATGAGTACCCACATATAACCAAGACCTGATGTTATTCCATCCCAGGCAGAAATAAGGGGACCATGGGACTGGGCAAAGGCTTCCGCACGGCCCATAATTATACAGTTTGTAATTATCAGACCTACATAGGGACCCAATGCCTTACTTATCTCCGGCAGGTAGGCTCTTAGAAGAATATCCACAATAATTACATAAAATGCAATTATTAGTGTTTGAAGTATCATTCTTACCTTACGGGGAATTATACCTTTCAAAAGTGAAACTGTAATATTGGTAAAGGCTGCAACAAACATAAGCCCTACAGTCATAGTAAAAGTATTTGACAGATTATTGGTAACAGCCAGGGTAGAACAGATTCCCAATATCTGTATAAAAATGGGGTTACTGTACCATACATTACTTTTTAGTATCTGTACTGGTGAGTCTTCATTCATTGATTTGTACCTCCCAGTTCTTTTTTAATTTTATCTATCTGCTGATTAACAATGGTTTGTATGGAATCACTGGTTCTGGAAGCACCGGTAATTCCATCTACTACACCATTATCGGGATCTTTATCACCACCGCCACCGCCATGTTTTACAACAATACCATTTGCAGCATACTCATCTTTAAACTGATCTTTAAACCATACCTCATCAATACGGCCGCCAAGACCTGGAGTTTCAACATGGGATACAATTTCAAAACCTACAATACGCTGAAGATCGGATGTCATTCCAATTACACCTGTTATAGTTCCCCATAAGCCGTTACCCTGAAAAGGGCTGACTACTACAGACTTTCCATTTACAGTTGTTGTCTGGTAAGCTGCATCTTTATCAAAACCAGGGAAAGTGGATTTAAATAAAGCTTCTATATCCGTATCTCCATCAACTGTAATCCCTGAAGCAACAAGGTAGGCCCGGGCTTCTGTGAGCCTCGTATTTTCCTCTACCTTACCCTTTGTAGCACCATAGGCAAGGGAAAGAAGAAAAACAAAAAGAAAAGCCGAAACGACACTTATCAAAACCGTATAAATCAGTCCATTTTTTTTCATTTTCTCATCGCCTTTTTCTTTAACTTAACAGCAAATTCATCCAGAAGGGGTGCAAACATATTACCCATTAGAATAGCAAAACTGGCTCCTTCCGGGAAAAGGGAAAAATCTCTGATAAGAGCTAAAGATACTCCTACAACTATTCCATACATAACCTGTCCCCAGGGTTTCTTAGCAGAGGAAATAGGATCTGTAACCATAAAGACTGCAATAAAGAGAATACTTCCCGCTAAAAGACTCTCCAGGGGGGGAGCAGAAATAATACCTGAATAAAATAATATGCTCTGCAGGATAAGAAATGACAGAACTGTAGATAAAATAGATCTCCAGCTTGCGGTCTTTGTATAAATTAAATAAACAGCTGCCAGAAGAATAAGAATAACCGCACTCTCACCAAGAGCTCCCATTCTGAACCCGCTAAGAAGATCCATAAGAGGAGGGATATTTCCTACCCTCATCATCTCCAGGGGAGTTGCACTTGTAACAGCATCTGCTGACAGGGTTCCAAAATGACCAGGCACCATCCATCCACCAGTCATAATGGTTGGAAATGTAATATAGATAAATAAACGCCCGGCTATTGCCGGATTAAATACATTTCGTCCAAAACCGCCATAGATACTCTTACCGAATAATATTCCGAAGATTACGCCAATAGCAGCTATCCACAAAGGCACCATTGGAGGCATCGAAAGTGTATATAAAGCACAACTGACTAAAACAGCTTCAGACACTTTCTGTTTTCTTTGTTTCATAAACAGATATTCTGTGAGAATACCGGCAGCAAATACCACAACTGCTATGGCAACTACCCGCCATCCGTATAGATAAACAGAAAAAAGAAAGATCGGGATAAGAGAGTAAAGAACCCTTCTCATCATGATTTGTTTTTGGAACACAAAAAACCCCCTGATAATACCTAACTAGTATACTATACTATAATATTATTTAAGAGTATATTATAAATAATACTATATTAAGTTTATCTGCAAATTTAATTTAGTGGAGCCATTATGATTACAGCAGGAATAATTAAAGAAATTACTAACGATAATATATCAGTAGAAATGTTTGATGCAGGCTCAACCTGCAGCTCCGGGAATTGTGCAAGCTGCAGTTCCAAAGGAAAAACAAAAATACTGAATGCTTTAAATACAAGGAATCTGCCTATAAAAACAGGTACTTTTATAGAAATGGAACTTTCAACTGCAAAAGCGTTGATTGCAGCCTTTCGTGTTTTAATATTCCCACTCCTCTTATTTATAGCGGGATTTATAATTATTGGAAATATTCCAGGGACATCAGAAGGACTGCAAGTTGCCGGAGGCTTCACAGGTCTGGCAGGAGGATTTCTTTTTAACCTTCTTTTTTCTAAAAAATATAAAATGAAAGAGATGCCTGAAATTGTAAGAATACTGTAAAATTTTTCTCATCTGCGCCATGGAACCTTCAGTTTATCTCCAAGTTCTTTCTGATTCATAATTAACCTTTTATAGTAGTATCATAGTAACATTTATGTTACTATGTGCAATATGGTAGTTAAGGAATACATTAGAGAAGACGATTCCAATCTTTACGAAAAATGGTTTAATAGTTTGAACTTCCATACAGCAGCAAAAGTTGCAGTAGCAATTGCAAGAATTGAACCTGGAAATACATCAAATATTAAATGGTTTGAAGGTATGGGTGAATATAGAATTAATTGGGGACCTGGATATCGAATATATTTAGCTAAAGATGGAGCAGAATTAATTATTTTATTTGGCGGAGGCACAAAAAAGAAAAAATCAGCTGATATTATAAAAGCTAAAAAACTATATGAAGAGTACAAAACTCGTAAAAAAGAGAAAAGAGGTAAATTATGAATATTACAAGAGATTATAAAGAAACAACAGATAAAAGAGTTAAAACAGATTAAAATTTTGCATGTGCTCTATTAGATGAAGCCCTTTCCTTATTTTTAAATGGAGAATCGGATGTAGCAAGATTAGTATTAAGAGATTTAGTAAATTCAACTGTAGGATTTGAATATTTAGCTACCGAAATCGAAAAACCCAG
>JAUVLL010000172.1 GCA_030600745.1 Spirochaetaceae bacterium
ATCAGACATGTTGAGGATGATGGGCAGTTTCTCTCGGGATATGCAGGGATTTTGATTGCATCCGGTGCAGATGGTGCCTATGATTTTGGACAGGCCGATGCAGTTACATCTCTTCGTGGTAACGGACTTGCTTATTCAGTCGCTCCTGTTCCGCATCCTTCCGGATGGCTTGAAGTTAACAGAACTCTGATAAATGATACAGGATCTTTAGCAGCAGGTTTCGGAGTGAATGGACATATATCCAATCCAGGTGACGGTTCTGCAGCTATCTCAATTGCAGCTCTTCGGAATAATGATGTGATGGTTGGTAATCTGCGTAGTTTCGATGAGTATTTTTCTTCTACCATTGCAAATGCAGGTCTTAAGGGTGAAGCCGCAGCACGAGCATTAGAGACTGAAGAATTAATTATGAAGGATCTTGAGTCTATGAGAGAATCAATTTCCGGAGTGAATATTGATGAAGAGCTTTCCCGGATGATTAAGTTTCAGCATGGCTACAATGCTGCATCAAGATTTGTATCAGAGATAGACAAGATGCTGGATACAATTATCAATAGAATGGGAGTGTAGTTAAATGACTCGTGTCAGTACAAATATGACAAATGACGATATGCAGTATTATCTGCAGTTAAGAAATTCAGAAATGAACAGACTTCAGAATAAGATGGCGGAGCAGACAAGAATAAAAGATTTACGGGATGACCCTGTCAGTGCTGCCCACTCTGTAAAGTATCTGTCAAAAATCGATCGGCTTAACCGTTTTTCGCGTAATATTGATAATATAATGAGTGAAAACAGAATTGCAGAAGGTTATATGGTCAGTGCAAATAATATTATCCATCGTGTACGTGAATTGGCTATCCAGGGAGCAAATGATACATATACAAGATCAGAAAAAATTATTATGGGAGAAGAGGTAAATCAGCTGTTAAATGAGTTAGTTTCCATTGCAAATGCAAAGACCTCAGATGGTACAAGTATGTTTGCAGGAGACAAGACTCAGAGCGATGCTTATCGTGTTTTATCAAGTCGTGTTCCAGGAGCAATAGGTAAGGTTATTACGGAGGTCCAGTATGCCGGTTCCATCAATCCTGTTCAGGCAGAGATTTCAGAATCCAGTTATATTGATGCAGGTTTTGCAGGGAATAGGGTATTCTGGGCTGAGCACCAGCAGATAATTTCAAACAGGGATGCCCAGGGATTTGTAGCAACTGCTGATTCCAGATTCAGAATTGATAATGATTATATTGATATTAAAGCTGGTGATAATATTCATACAATTATTGCAAGAATTAATAGCTCTGATTCTGCAGTAAAAGCTGTACTTGATCCGGTTCAGAACTCGATAGTTCTGAAAAGTACTACTCCGCATCAAATATGGCTTGAGGATAGTGGAAACGGGCGTATACTGAAAGATCTTGGATTGATCTCTGAAACAGGTAAACCTCCCAACAATATTTCAAGGGAAGCTGATGCGGGTGGTGGATCCTTATTTGATATGGTAATTGATGTGCGAAATCAATTGTACAATGGGAATACTATTAATATTGGTGGTTCAAGTCTTAAGGGATTGACAATTGGGCAGGAGAATCTGATATCCTCTATTGCTGCACTTGGTTCCCATGAAGAAAGGTTACAGACAGTAAAAGAACGCCTGAATTCTGAAATACCAGAGACAACAGCTTTGAATTCTATGGAAGTTGACCTGGATATGACAAAGGCTATTACAGATTTGAAAATGCTCGAATATACACAAAAGGCAGCAATGCAGGTTGCCGGCAGAATATTACAACCCACATTGCTTGATTTTTTAAGATAGGGCAGGATGGATTAAGGTAGGATAAATGCAGGTACTAACAAAACCATATGGAAAAATAGAAGTAGATGAACGGCAAAAAATTTATTTTCCCGCAGGGCTTCTGGGTTTCGAAAATCTAAAAAATTATTTACTATTGGATGCAGCTCAGCAACCTTTTTATTGGCTCCAGTCTCTGGATGTTCCGGAGCTTGCTTTTGTAATGATTAACCCTACAATCTTCAGGCAAAACTATTTTCATGGAGTCTTGCCTTCAGAACTGGAAGAGATAGGCCTTACAGTCACGGATTCAGAGAATTCTTTGGTATTTGCAATTGTTACAATACCGGAGGAACATTCAAAAATGACGGCTAATCTACAGGGACCAATAATAATAAACAGGAAAGATAAAGTTGGCAGACAATGTATCTCTATCAATTCCGATTTTAAAACTCAGCATTATGTCCTGGAAGAGCTTGCTGCTGTAAAGGATAGTGTATGCTGATACTTTCCAGGAAGAAAGATGAAACAATAATTATTGATGATCATATAGAAATATCAATAGTTGAAATAAAAGGTGATCAGGTTAAAATTGGAATTAAAGCTCCACGCTCTGTTAAGATATTTAGACACGAAGTCTATTTAGCCATTCAGGAGGCAAATAAAGCTGCTGCAAAATCCGGTACAGAATTGCCTTCCATTGATCTTCTTAAGCATCCTTAAGGCGTTCATAAATAGATTCAAACTCTTCATTGTATTTAAAATATATTTCGACAAGATCAGGATCGAAGTGAGTTCCCGCCTCCTTTGTTATAATGTCTGTTGCTTTTTTGTGTGAGAATGCATCTTTATAACTTCTTTCCATTCGAAGAGCATCATAGACATCGGAAATTGCTACTATTCTTGCGGCCAGAGGTATAAGTACTCCGCTAAATCCATATGGATATCCCTTCCCATCCCATCTTTCATGATGGAAATTCGCGATATGTGCTGCCATTGGGTTGGGGTAAGCACTTAGAATTAAGGCACCGCTTTTTGGATGTTCTTTCATTATTATCCATTCTTCTTTGGTAAGGGGGCCTGGCTTTGTTAGAATATAATCAGGAGTGCCTATTTTACCGACATCGTGCATGGGTGCAAAAACAAATATATTTTCTATGAAATCGGTATTTATCTCAGGATAGGCCGGATTATCAAAAAGTTTTTCTGCAATGGATTTTGAGTATTCACCTACTCTCTTTATATGGTTACCTGTATCGTTGTCCTTAAGTTTTGATGCTTCCAATAGAGTTAGAAACGTTCCTTCAAAAAATTCCTTATTTTCTTTGGACAAATCATCAAATAATCCGACATAAATATGTGGAATGGATTTATTGGAATTTACGATTTTTTTTGTAAAATATGGTGTAATAATAAGATTGGCAACAATCTTTAAATGTTTACGATGTCTTGATTCTATCTTTCCCTTATATGAATATCCTGATTTTTTATCTGTAATATTTTTATAGATAATTCCCAGTTTATCCGGTGTTAAAAATGGTGAAAAATCAGAAACCAAATTTATGGGAAGATCTCTTTTCCCATGAATAAAGAGATCTGTATATGAACTATTTTGCCAAAGAATATTTAGTCTTGAATCCACTATAATTGATGGTATTAGACTGAATTTCAGATTTGTCATAAGCTTAAGACGAGGAAGAGTTTTAATAATCTTTGATTTTAATTTAGGAAAATCAGAATTGATAGATGGGCTGTTAGTAGCCTGAAATTCTTCAACTTCAACAAGATCAGACGCATCTTCCTGTTCCGGCAACTCTTCTAAATCATTATTCATAACAATTCTGGTTAATCCTTCCTTGTAATACCAATTTCCGCTTCGCTCTTACGCAAATAAATAGGGCCCTCAGTATCAGGAGAAGGACCGAACTCTTCAAAATATTTCCGGCCAAGGGGAATAAGATTGCAGGAAAACCCCCTCCTTTTTATTGGATCTATACTGATATCTTTTTCAGGATTGTGTAAATCTGCTAATATCAGTGCATCAGGGCCTGTAAACAATATTCGGTTGTAATATTTAAGTTTGGTAAAAATATCCTCCGGGGCCAAATCCAGATTATCAGTTTTTTTCTCACCATGGGTAAAAATGGCTGTATAAAACCGTTTTTTCCTTGCATCTATTATTGGAAGAACTACACCATCAAAATAGTTAAGCCCATATGCCATCATATCTAAAGTGGGTACTGTAACCATTGGAACTCCGGAACCATAACTTATTCCCTTTGCTGTTGACATGCCGATACGGAGACCAGTAAAAGATCCAGGACCTCCTGGGCAAACAATCAGATCAAGTTCTGAAGTTGTTATATCTGCTTTGACAAGGAGTGAATTAATCTCTGTAATTAATGTTTCGGAATGTTTATAACCCTGGGAGCATGAGAATTCAAAGTAATTCCGGTCTACAACGAGGCAGACGCTGAAAATTTCGGTAGATGTGTCAAAGGCAAGAATATTCACTGTATACCTACTATGTCAATTTTTCTTTTTTTATCCGGAAGAATTGAAATATTTATGTTAATTGTATTATCCGGCAGGTAGTCAGTTATTTTTTCACTCCATTCAATTATGGTAATACCACTACCGTATATCATTTCATCTGTTCCCAGTAATTCAAATTCCTCATATGAGTCTATTCTATAAAGATCCATATGGTAAAGTGCTTTTTTGCCGTAGTATTCTGATATTATTGTGTATGTAGGACTTGTAATGTTTTCAGTTATATCAAGACCCAGGGCAATTCCCTTTACAAAGGTCGTTTTCCCGGTACCTAAGGTTCCCTGAAGTGCAATTACTGCTCCGGATTTTAGCTTTTCAGAAATATTCTTTCCCAACTGTACAGTTTCATCAGGGGAATTCGAAATTAAAGTTGTCAGTAGAGTTTTCCTTCTTTTTCCATAGTTAAAATGTATTTTTTAAGGATTCTGATAGCTTGTATAACAGGATAATCCGGGGCCTTAGTGAATCGGATTTCTACCTGTTTTGTTCCAAATGGAGTTCGCTCAAGTGAAAACTCAATATTATTCTCACTTTCTATTGACCTTATATCATTCAGAACAGCAAGACCAGTAAATTCCTCTCTGTAATGAAGCGGAATATCTTTTCTTACAATATTCTTAATGCCAATTACATTCATTTTCTAACTCTATTGAAAATAGGGTTGCCCGTCAATAAGATAAAAATCTTTATATTATTATCCTATCCTATCATATCATATATGAATGAATTAATACTGTTTATATTCTTTTGAGATACCTTTGTGAACATAATATGCATTACAGCTCCCATAGGTTTTATTCTCTTTATTGATTTATTTTTACCAAATACAATAATTTTTTCACCATCTATTGCTTCAAATTCCATTTTTAACAACTCTCCGGTACCCAGAGGGTAGGTTGCCCGCATTGAACAACCACCAGCAGATATTTCAATAATTGTACCAAGTATTCCAGCACTATTATCAACAACAGCCTTGCGTTTCTGGTTTCTTCCGTATCCGGTAGTAATAATTCTAATAGGATAGAAATATGCCGGTCTCCCCAGAGGTTTACGCCGGTATTTCCGTTGTTGTGCCTGTTGAATACTCCTGGAATGTTGAAGAAAAAGAGAGGGAACACCCCTTATATTATTATATCCCGATACTTTACTGGAAAATGAGTATCCCTGCCCATTGGATTTCCAGAAAAAGACTTGAATTTTTGTCCATTTTTTCCATCTTATCTGATTCCCATGGTCATCCCTGGGTATCTTTACACCAAGGTAATCTTTAAGGTTTGAAGAAACCTGAGATTCATATCGGGTTCCTCCAGGTGTTGAGAGATGGAGTTTCTGCCCTGGATTTAACTGTTTGGTACCTGTCATAAGTTGTTTCTTTTCGCTGTTTCTTTCGATTTTCTGTTTTATCCTGTATAGTAGAAGTTTTTGTCCTTCTTTGATATTTTGCGGAGTAATATCCTCTTCCAGTCGGTCCAGAGCTTTTTTTAAAGTTGAGTTAAGTGTTTTTGAGTTTTTAAGGAGATTATAGGTATCTTTCACCTTGTATGTTTTTATTAAATATTCCAAAGTTCTTATTTCAGGTACCGATAACCCCATTGCAATTGATCTTTTTTTGAAGGCTCTTTTATTATACTTTCCTGGTCTGCTTCCTGAGGATCTTCCTGATCCTGATTTATCTTTACTACCGGAAGATCTTCCTGAAATAACAAGTAATATTAAAAAAACAAAGAAAACGATAATTCCAATAGTTACTGATGTGGAACTTTGTTTTTTTAAGGTCATAATAGCTTCCTGAAGCAGAATAAAATTCAATTTTTACTCCTTTTATCCTTTTTATTTTTTTCTATTAAATTAATATATTCCAATAGTCTGGTAACTTTTGGAACAATCTCATATTCCATAAGATCACCAATAAGAATAGAATCATTTACGTCAAAAGCATCTACCAATTCAAGTAGAACATCATTAAATCCTTTATAAAAATCATTAAAACTTTCGTTATCTATAGATTTTTTGGTAATATCTGTATATCCAAATTCTTTAAGAAATGGGAAAATTCTGATCAATTTTTCTGAAAGTTCTATAAAATTAAGAACAGAACCAATAGCATGTTTATCATCTCCTGTCTGCAGCATAACGGATACATCAGATATTACCGGAATTAACTCATTTAACTTTTTTGATGTTTCAAATAGTTCTGAAAATGGAGATGTAACTTCTTTTATTCTATTTTTGAGCATTCCGGCAATATTCTGAAGTAGGAGAATAAGTGGTTGCCCATTATTTTGTCTGTCGAAATTACTTACCAGTTTTTCCAATTCAAGTGTTTCATCGGCTGTTTGATTCTTTCGGGCAAAAAAGAAATCCATGGATTTTTTTATAAAGGGCAGTTCTGACAACAGATCCTCTGTAAGTGTTTTATTTTCTGATTTTATTGAATCATGAAGTAGTGTTATATATTGATAAAGAGTTTGAAGATCTGATATGTACTTCGAGGATTCTGAGATCGCTGTGAGATCAAGTTTTTCTATTGTATCGAGAAGAATATCCCCCCATTTCTCTTCCTGGAGTGTAAGCTCTTCATTATTCCGGATTACATTTGTCAGTATATATCCCGATTTGCCCAGCCAGTCAGAAAGACCTGAAATAAGTTCATTCAGAGATTTTTCATTCTCAATAGTTACATCAAAGGGCTCATTGTTCAGCGTAATTATCATATAATCTCCCGGTTATAATTATCAATTATTATTGCTA
>JAUVLL010000356.1 GCA_030600745.1 Spirochaetaceae bacterium
TAAACCTTTGACCAGGTTCCCTGAAGTCAAAGTAACAATACTTGCAAGCCCCATAATAGCTAGAAGAAAATATTCAGGGGGACCAAATCTTAAAGCCATCCGTGCAAGAAGCGGAGCAAGGGTAATTAAGAAAAATGTAGATACCACACCACCGGTAAAACTTGCAACTGTTGCTACGGTAATTGCAACACCGCCTTTCCCCTGCCGTGTAAGAGGATAACCATCAAAAGCTGTTGCTGCCGCTGCAGGAGTACCGGGGGTTTTAAGAAGAATAGATGAAATAGCTCCCCCGTACATACCACCTGAATACACTCCACCCATTAAAGCAAGTCCAGCCACAGGATCCATAGCAAAAGTAACAGGAATTAATAAGGCAACTGCCATTGTTGCAGTCAAACCAGGGATGGCTCCTATAACAATACCGCCAACGGTACCGGCAAAAATCGAAAAAAGAACAAAGGGATCTGCCAATCGTCCCATGCCGGCTATTAATAAATCAAACATCATAAAACTCCTTAAAATAATCCGGTAGGCACAGGCACTGACAGAAAACGGATAAAAACAAAATATATAACAGAAAGAAGAGAAACAGTTCCAACAGAAAGGGATATCACTTTACGATAGCCCAGTATCCATGACAGAACAAACATAAAAAGAAGACTTGAGACAAAGAAACCAACGACAGTCATCAATAGAATATATATTATTAAAAGACCAGCAGTTGTATAAAAATAAACCGGCCGCTCTATCCAGCCTATTATTTTTGGATCCTTTAAATAAATTGCCTTACTTAAAAGAAAAATCGAAAAAGCGCCCAGTACCACAGCAAGAAACCTAATATAGAGAGCTGCAGAAGCAGCTCTCTCAGGAAAGGTTCCTGCATACAAATACATACCTACGGCTATACAAATTCCAGTTATTCCGGAGATAATATCAGTAGAAGAAACTTTCATATATAATCCCCTCTCCCTACCAGGGATTGTTTTCGAATATAGAAGCAGTCGTACTACTTACATCATTGAGATAGTTACTATATTCCTCTACATCCATGTAATTCAAAAGCAGCTGTCCTTTAGATGCTTCGAGGAATTGGGGGTCTTTTACTACATCTGCAAATAATTTTTCTAATTTTTGATATGCAGCGTCAGGAATACCTGCAGGGGCAACAAAACCTCTGGATGAATCAGAAAATACATTGTAACCAAGCTCTTTAAAGGTAGGAATATCTTTTTCATAGGATAAACGTTCCGGGGTCATTACAGCCAGAATACGTACATCACCAGCTCTATAGTTTGCTTCAATCTGTGAATAATTCATAAATGCCAAATCTACATGAGAACCGAGAATATTAACTTTTTCCTCTGAAGATCCTTTTGAGGGTACATCTTTAAGATTTATTCCGGCAGCTTTATTAAGGCTGACCAATGCAAAAAAATCATCTCCACCGGGGCCAGTAGTTGCAGCAGTAAGAGAACCAGGATTTAGTTTTTCTGCAGATACAACATCATTCACTGTCATAAATTTGCTGTTAACATTTGTAACAAGAACACCAGGATCTGTTACATAATTAGCAAGAGGGCTAAAACTGTCAAGAACATATTTTGCTCTTCCTGCTGCCATATGAGCTCCAATATGAGGTGTAAAAGCACATCCTATTGTATACCCATCAGGATTAGAGTTTGCTATTGCTTCAAACCCAATCTGACCACTGGCACCACTCTTGTTAACAATAACAAAATTTTGTCCAATTTTATCTTTTGCAACTTCTGCAAAAAGACGTGCCATAGTATCCGTTCCGCCTCCGGCACTCGATGGTACAATAATTGTTATGGGTTTTGCAGGGTAATTATCAGCTGACTGATTATCATTCTGCCCATTTGCAAAAGTAAAAACCGGTAATAAAACCAGTAATAAAATAAAAATACGTAAATTTTTCATACGTCCTCCAAAGATTTATGTTAACACTCATGTAGCAATTATCATGCCAACACTAAAATGGAGTTTAAAAGCTTTTGGAGAGAATAAGCATAAACAGTGTGCCATTCAGCACATTAGTTATAATTTTTGTGTGCTATTTAGCACAGAGATATTAACTATTATAGATTTTAAATTTATTTATTTTATTATAAAGAGCTTTCCTGCCAATATTCAGCAGTTTAGCAGCTTCTACTTTATTCCATTTGGATTGTTCCAAAGCCTTTAATACTGTTTCCTTCTCCAGTTTATTCAAATCAAGAATATCCGACGAAACTGTATTTCTATTGTTAACAGGTAAATTATTACCCGGAAAAGAGTTCTGAATAGTATCATTCTCTGTGAACAATATCATTCTTTCAACACAATTCTCAAGCTCCCGTACATTTCCAGGCCAATCAGAAAACATAAGTTCAGAAACAATTTTTTCTTCGATATTCTTTCTAACAATACCATCTCTCTTACATATTTTTCCTATAAAATGATTAACAAGAAGAGGAATATCATCTTTTCTGTTTCGAAGGGAAGGAGCCTGAAGTGTAACAACATTTAACCTGTAATAGAGATCACTTCTAAATCTTTTAGCTTCCACTTCCGCTTGCAGATTTTTATTTGTCGCTGCAATTAGTCTAAAATCTACCTCCACAGGCGACAAACCCCCAATTCTATGAAATTTACGCTCTTGTATAACCCGTAAAAGCTTTGACTGCAAAGGAAGACTCATCTCTCCAATTTCATCTAAAAAGAGTGTTCCTCCCTGGGAAAGTTCAATTCTTCCTTTTTTCCTGCTGACTGCACCGGTAAAAGCACCTTTTTCATATCCAAACAGCTCACTTTCCAATAAGTTATCGGGGAGAGCGGCACAATCTACTATTGCAAGGGGTTTATCTCTTCTTGAACTTGTATAATGAATAGTTCTGGCAATAAGTTCTTTACCTGTTCCACTTTCTCCCTGTATAAGCACATTTGTTGAAGATCTTGCTACTGTGTTAATCATTCGATAGAGAGCATTCATTTCCAAACTATTGCCTATTAGGTTTTGAACTCCATATACACCCTTTAGTTCTTTTATTAAAGCATTA
>JAUVLL010000334.1 GCA_030600745.1 Spirochaetaceae bacterium
TTACAAGATCTGCACCCGAATTTCTGCGCCCGAGAACCTGAATAATATCCTTAAGTGCAGCTCCGGTGGGGGAGGTCACCACCGCAATTTTCTCAGGAAAAAGAGGAAGTGGTTGTTTTCTGCCCGAATCAAAGAAGCCCATAGCTGCAAGTTTCTGCTTTCTTCTTTCCAGCATTGCAAGGATATCGCCCTCACCGGATTGTTCCATTGAATTGCAGATTATCTGGTAGGTGCCTCTTTTTGCATAAACTGAAATTGTTCCACGGATTCTTACCATCTGCCCGTCAGACGGCTGGAAGTTTACTCCCATAGTTCTTCCTTTGAACATTACTCCCTGTATCATTGCATCTTCATCTTTTAGAGTAAAATACCAGTGACCTGTACTGGAGGGTCTGAAGTTGGAGAGTTCTCCTTCAACTGTTAATGTTATAAATGAGGATTCCAGAATCTCTTTAATAAGAGATGTAAGGTCCGAAACCTGGTAGATTTTATCACTCTGGTCAAACATTTTTAGATTTTATCATAAATATAAGATTCTGGTCGATGCAGGTAAGTCAATTTTACTACAATATGCATGACGAGAGTCAGGAAGCTGCCAATAGTTTAAAAGTTGCTTCTCTAAGAATAAAATTTGCCACAATGTTATAATAACATTAATTAGAAAAAAGGTTAAGATTTTGTTAGGTTCTCCTAACTTTTATTATTGACTTTGTATTACTGTAGATCTATATTCCTGTATATAAAACAAAGAGAGGTATTATGTTATGGCTTATAGAATAGATAAGGGTGCCTGTATTGCATGCGGAGCCTGTGAACCGGTCTGTCCGGTAGACTGTATTTCCGTTGAAGATGATGGAAAGAGACTTATTGATGAAGATGCTTGTATAGACTGCGGTGCCTGTGCCGATGTTTGTCCTGTTCAGTGTATCAGTGAGGTGTAACTGCAATGGTGATACTTGGGCAGACGAAATTAAAAGATGCACTGGATACATATCCTGATATTCGGGAGACTTTGATAAGTCTTTCACCTAAATTTCAGAAGTTGAATAATAAGCTTATTTTTTCCACTGTCGGCAGATGGGCTACTTTCAATGATATTGCAAAAATGGGAGGTCTTTCAATTTGTGAGATCCTCCACACCCTTAATGAAAAGACCGGAAATGTTGAAGAACTGGAGAAGGCTTTCCCTGAATGTATTAAAACTGCTCCGGAAATAAAAAAGACAGAACCTGTTCCGGCCTGGATGGATTCAGTAAAACAGTTTATTGTAATGGATGTTAGAGATCGGAACGATTTCTTTTTTACAGATATTATGAAACGTCTTAAAGAACTGTCAGAGGGCAATGCTCTTCAGGTAATTAATTCCTTCTATCCTGCTCCTATAATAGGCATGCTTCAGGAAGAGGGTTATGAACTCTACGTTCAAACTAAATCAGCTGAAGAATTTCGACTTAATATCAGATATAAAAAAGGTTCAGAACCTTCTGACTGGCGGGATAAAAAAGAAGAGTTTGAAGAATTTGATGTTCGAAGCAGCAGAGACGATCCTTTTGGAGCAATAATTAAAAAAGCTGGAGAGATTCCCGAGGGTAGTGGGTTTAAACTAGTTCAGAAATTTGAGCCCATTCCACTTATCAATATGCTGGAACCTATGGGGTTTGAACATGAAACTGTTGAAATCGGGTACTTTGAGTTCCATGTCTATTTTTATAAGGTAAGAGAGATAGTTAAGAAAAAAAGGGACAAGTCTGATCACAGAATTCCTGTTGTTATACAGACTGCCACTCCGGTAGTTGTTCCTATAATAATGAGGTTGTTGAAATCTGAACGACTTATGAATGCTATCAGAATTGATGAATTGAAAATTTGGAAAGAAACTGAAAAACATATGGCCTGGGTTGCCAATGGTAAAGCAGATATTACCTTTTCTGCAATCGCAGCTGCCGCCAAACTGTATCTTACTGGAAATGATTTAAAAATGGCTTCTGTAGATATCTGGGATAACTTTTATCTGCTTACCCGGGATTATAAAGCTTCCGGTTTTGCAGATTTAAAGGGGCATGAAATATATATCCCCCTTTACAAGGAAGCACCTCCTTATGCAATTACTGCATATCTAATGAAAAAAAAGGGTGAAAACCCGGATGAGTACAGCTTTAACTTTGGAAATCCTTTTGGCAGACCTGAAGAATTTAAAGACCGGTTTATTAAGGGAGAGATCGATACTGTTCTACTGCGTGAACCTGAGGCCAGTTTTGCTCTTCATGGGGCTGGGGATGCAGCAATGGTTGCAATTTCGTATGCTGATCTCTGGAATGAAATTCATCCGGGAAGCGGAATGTTACCCAATGCGGGACTTATCTTTAAGGGTGAATTTGCAAAAGAACATCCGGAAGCTGTTAAGCTGCTCATGGAAGAGTTGGAAATTGCTATTGATTATATAAATAAGAATCCCAAAGATACTGCAAATCAGTCCTATGACCTTATGGGGGGGACTGTAGAGGGGCTGGAGCTTTTCCTTGAAAGGGTTACATACCGGCACGAACCAAGTGAAAATGTAATAGAACCCATTATGGAATACCTGAAGGTTCTTGGTGATTCCAAAGCATTTTCCTATGTTGGAGATAACGAAGAAGTGCGGGATATGTTCGGGGTTTAGTAATTGTATGATCCAACTCAATTTATTATAATGGCAGTCACTGATATTGTGATAAAAAAGAGATTTCGGAGGAACAGTATGAATTTAGAAGGCGTAAAAGCTGCAGCACTCAGCATTCGTTCACTATCAATGGATCAGGTCCAGTCTGCAAATTCCGGTCACCCCGGACTGCCCATGGGATGTGCCGAACTTGGAGCATTACTGTATGGTGATGTTTTGAAACATAATCCAAAAGAACCAAAATGGATTGACCGTGATAGATTTGCTCTTTCTGCAGGCCATGGATCAGCTTTTTTGTATTCTCTTCTTCATCTTTCCGGATATAACCTCCCACTGGAAGAATTAAAACGTTTCAGACAGATGGGCTCACTGACTCCGGGGCATCCTGAATTAGGCCATACTGAGGGTGTTGAAACAACTACAGGACCTTTAGGAGCAGGTTTTAGTAATGCTGTTGGTATGGCTATTGCCGAAACTTTTCTTGCAGATAAGTTCAATACAAAAGATACAAAAATAATAGATCACTATACGTATTCTCTTTCCGGTGATGGATGTATGATGGAAGGTCTTACTTCCGAGTCTGCCTCTCTGGCAGGGTATCTTGGTCTGGGTAAACTTATTGTTTTTTATGACAGTAATAAAATTACCATAGAGGGTTCAACAGAGCTGGCATTTACAGAAAATGTAA
>JAUVLL010000307.1 GCA_030600745.1 Spirochaetaceae bacterium
TCGGGCGGCGAAAAACAGCGCATCTCCATAGCCAGGGCTATTCTTAAAGACGCCCCGATCATTCTTCTGGATGAAGCGACCTCGTCGGTAGACCCGGAGAACGAGAAACTTATTCAGGAAGCTATAAACACTTTAGTTAAAAAGAGGACAGTGGTTGTTATTGCCCATAGGCTTTCAACCATTACAGATGCGGACAGAATAGTGGTTATTGATCAGGGACGCATTGTGGAACAAGGCAGGCACAATAACCTGATTAGTTCCGATGGACTGTACAGGAGATTCTGGGAGTACAGACAGAAAGCCAGAGGCTGGAAAGTGAGTTCCGGGAAAGCAGTGGAGGCATAATGTCTGAAAACAAAATCTAAAGAAGCAGCTGATTTTTAACATTTTCATAATAGCAATTCCGCAAGGTACAAGTCAATCCGGAAGATTGATTTAGATTACAACAACCCTGTCGGCAAGGTCTACAACACTTTTCCTGTGTGAGACAAGAACCACCGTACGTCCTGAAAGGCCTCTTCGCAGGTTCTTCATTATTAAAACTTCATTCTCATGGTCCAGATTACTAACCGGTTCATCAAGAAGGATAACCTCATTATCCTGCAGAAAAATTCTTGCAAGTCCCAGACGCTGCCGCTCTCCACAGGAAAAACGATTTCCCTTTTCTCCTGCAATTGTATTATATCCATAAGGAAGGTCCATGATAAATTTATGAATACCTGCACTCTTTGCTGCCCGAAAAACATCCTCATCCGATGCAGATCCATCAGCCAGTTTTAGATTCTCCATTACTGAGATATTGAAGAGAACGGTTTCCTGGGTAAAATAAGAGATACTGCTTCTTAGTCTGTCAATCCCAAATCTTTGAAGAGAGCTTCCGCCAAGAAGCATTTTACCTTTTTGAGGGTCGAAAAACCTCATCATTAGATAGAGAATGGTACTCTTTCCCCTTCCGCTTTCGCCGTTAAGAACAGTTATTTTATCCTTTTCGACCTTAAGATCAAACCCTTTCAGAATTAACTTCCCTGTGCCGGGATAAGCAAAATCAATAGTCACAGCTTCCGGCGCACAATCCGCTTTAAACCCAAAAATAGGATCTGATTCATTTTCAACAGCAGGTACTTCATCAATTAGAGTAAATACTCTCTCAGCTGCAGCTGATGTATTAATAAGACTGTTCGACAGAAACATCAAACTGATCAGGGGACCAAATGATACCATACTTATTACTACTGCAATTAAAATATCAGCAACATCAATGAGCCCTGTTCCTGACAGGTATGCAGCTGTTACTGCTATTGCAGCTGTTGCTGAAATTACTATAATCTCAACAAAAGCTGCTATCCAACCCTCATTATTCCGAATTTTTCTATAGCTCTCTCCCGATTCTTCGACATCCTTCAGAAGAAGAGAAAGCCTTTCATCTTCCTTATTAAAAAGCATTAACTCCTTTAATCCCTGAAGGTTTTCCAGCAGATCAGCATTCATTGATGATACTCTGCTTCTGTACACCTTTCCAGCTGAAGAAGCAGATTTAAATGATAAAAATGGTACAAGCAGTCCCATCAATAAATAAAATGGGAAAAGGACAAGTGGGAAAAGAACATTTATAGCTCCTAAAACAGAAAGGATTATCAGCGGCACAATAAGTGCCATTACAACAGGTGCAAGAGTATGAGCAAAAAATGTCTCTATAAACTCCACATCAGACATTACTGTCTGGCAGATATCCCCGGATTTTCTATCAAGCAGCTTTGCGGGAGCAAGCCTGTTAACAGCATGAAAGATCTTTTTTCTGATATCGAAAAGAAGTCTGAAGGCAATATCATGTCCGAAATAATGCTCTCCATACCTAAGCCCTCCCCGAACCAGTCCGCAAATCACTGCAGCTGCTACCTGAACCACTGGAAATGATTCCCCTCTTATAAGCTTTGCAGCTGATATAGCAGAGAATACAATCAGTCCTATTGAACTCAAATGCCCTGATATACCGAAAAAAATTGATTGAAAAAGAAGTCTCCAAAAAGGGAAAACCAACATGGCAAGGCGAAAAAAACGAGAAGCAGTATCTGAAAAAAATCTACTCATTTTCACACCTTCCTTACTTTAGCTGTTAATAATTCATCTACAGGGCAAATTTTACCGTTTCTAATTGTTAATATCTCATCAACCCCGTCAAGCATCGACTTTCGGTGGGAGATAATAAAAACAGTCTTGTCTGCAGGGAGACTTAAGATGGTTTTCCTGATTTTATCTTCACTTTCCGAATCGACGCTTCCGGCAGCTTCATCGAATACAAATATATCAGGATCAAAAAGAATGGCCCTTGCAATAGCAAGACGCTGCTTCTCTCCTCCGGAAAGCATGGAGCCCCCCTCCCCTGTCTGCTTCATCAGATCCTTGCTACTTTTTACAAGAGACTCAAGCCCTGCTCTTCTACAGGCACCTAACATCTCATTTATACTAATATCAGAAGAGATCATTTTCAGATTATCTTTAATTGTTCCATCAAAAATCCGACAATGAGTATCAATTAGGGTAATTTTCCGTCTGAGAACCTTTAGGGGTATTTGATTGAGAGGAATACCTCCAAGCCTTATCTCTCCTGATAATGGATCGTGAAACCGCAGCAGCATCCGTCCAAAAGTACTTTTCCCGCAGCCTGATTCCCCTGTTATTCCATAAACTCCTCCAGAGATAAATGTAAAGGATGTTTCTGACAAAATATCAGGAATATGAGGATCGTATGAGAATACAACATTATCAAGCTCAATTTCTGAAGATTCCGGTACTTGCCCCCGATCAGGCTCTTTTATCGACTCTTCAACCTCAAGAAATGCTGAAATTTTCTTTCCCGCTTCTATTCCGTTTACTCCGGCATGGAAATATGAACCCAGTTTTCTTACTGGAAGGAAAAATTCTACCGATAACAGCAGTAATATAATAAAACCCTTCAGCTCTATTGTCCCATCATAAAAACCCAGAATTGCCAGAAAAATTCCGAGACCTGCAAAACTGTAGACAAGGGTATCCATTACTGTAATCGATGTCAGCTGCATTCTAAGAAGTTCCATTGTAGAGTTCCGGAACTCCCATGCCCGGGATTCCATCTCTTCAAACCTTTTTTCCGACCTGTTGAAAAGCTTAAGAGTAACAATTCCCTGAAGATTTTCAAGAAAAACAGAAGAAAGCTGACCATAATCATCCCAGAATCCGGTCATCGATTTTGAAGCCCACTTTGATATGAATGCCATGGAAAAAGGAATTATTGGAACAGCTGCAAGAAGCACCCAGGAAGAAAGGGGGAAAATGGGCAAAATAAAGGCAAATAGAACAAAAGGAATAATAAGACTGTATATCAGCTGAGGGATAAACCGTCCGAAAAAAATATCAAGTGCCTCAACCCCATCTATACTGTTGGTAATAAGTTCAGCCGTACCATTGCTATCTGTATAACCCGGACCCAATATTTTAATTTTTGTAAAAATTCTATTTCTAATTGAATATTTTATCCTTAATGATATCCTGCACGAAAAAGTATTTTCAAGTTTTGAGCTTATTATTTTAACAATTAAAATTCCTCCAAGAGAGATAATAAACCGAAACATCATCCCCGGCTCTAAATTACCGGAATATATACTGTCAATAAACCCTGCAATAATAAAGATCTGGAAGATATATGCTATTCCATTAATAAACTGCATAGCCGAAGTCAGCAAAATCCATCTTATTGAACCCGCTCCAAGCCTTAATAATCTGCTCTTAAACAAGCTTTTTCTCCCTGACTTCTATTCTCAATTTCATTTTCCTGAAGATTACCAGATTAAATGCAAGAGTTCCAAGTTCAATGAGTCCTGCAAAAAGGAACGCTCCCTTAAAATCTGAAGC
>JAUVLL010000046.1 GCA_030600745.1 Spirochaetaceae bacterium
CATACTTATCTGTCAGAGCTATTCGTTCATGCATAATAAACCTCACCTTTTCCCCCTTTTAAGCCTTTGGGGTATATTACGGTTAGATTTATTCGTGAGGCATTACTTTTTTTCGGTTAGATTTTTGATGAGGCAACGCGCGGAGTTGACTCAAATGCAAAATATCTTTAAAATGAGTAACAAGTTTTTTTCAAAAATATTTTTCTTGTTCTTTTTAAATATATGATTTAAAAAGGCCATCATTAAAAATAAATTGAGGAGTTATTTGTGTTTAAAATTACCAAATATGGCTTTGTTTTACTGACAGTCCTGCTTATTTCTTTTGTTTCAATATCGTGCTCTGGCAATTCATCTCTTTTTGGTTACTGGGAGGTGACCAGTGTTGATAATGTAAATTCAACAGGATCAAGTAGTGAACCATGGTTAAAAATAACTTCAGATGAAATAATTACTTTTGTCTATTATACATCCACACCTGAATGGAGACATTGCACCATTAGGAGTGGTCAAATTACAAGTATAGAAGATAACACAATTACTTTTATTCAGGATTACAATAGTTCAACACAGACTGTAACCTATACAATTGATGGAACTAATGCTGCATTCACATGGGGAGATGATGGAGAAATCTATCATGTGGATTATGTATCAGATCTGCCATATACAGAAGCATCTGCTGTTTCATCACCATGTTTTAATTAGGGTTCTTCCCCCCGGACACACAATCTGCCTGGATGCGGAGAGGCAGCAGAACTCAGATACGCGGCAGGGATAGGAGGGGCGCGCAGCGATCCATGTAGGGGCGGGGTCTCCCTGCCCTTACATGGACGAAACCCCCGCATAGCCCGCCCGGCCGCCCAAAATAATAAAGTGGACACCCCCCAAAGTGTTTTCTTTAATAGAAAGAAAGTCCTTGGAGTTTGCCCGCCATACGGAAAACCTAAGCCATCGTATCCTCACCGACAGCACCGGCTTTTTCCTTAATATACTTGCTGAAGGAAATTTTTGGAACCGATGTAGGTGGTTTTGCTTTGACTGTTATCTCCTCTCCTGTTTCAGGGTGCCGGATGATCCTTGCTTTCTGGGCTTCTTTTCTTTTTAATGAAAGACGGCCTATTCTGCCAAGAGGAACACTTTCGCCCAGCATCATCCCTGTTTCGATAAGCAGAGTATAATCATCCAGAATTTCTTTTGCCAGGGCTCCTGTTATGTTGTACCTCTTGGCAATGTACCTGGTCATGGATTTAGAGGTGAATTGTTCCGGAACACTTGTTTTATCAATATGAATACTTCTGTTTATCTTCATGAAACCGTTGGTTAGAAAAATTGTTCCTTCCCTGATACGTTCCTTCTGATCCGCTGTATCGACAGAGGCATCGCATACGGCAATCATATAGGCTGCTGAAGTTTGTTTCAGCTGACCTGTCCTGAACCTGACAGCCTCACCAATATGAACGCTTCCTGCAAGATCCGTATCAACAATAGAAATCGTTTTTGGAACATCACTTCTTAGGTGTATACTGGCGTACTCAACTTCCCTTGCTTCTTCTTTAGGTCCGATACTGACAATAGAACCTGAATAGGTCATAACAATTATTCCTCTTCGATCATTTGCCTCAATACCATTGACAATATCCATGTTTAGGATTTTGGTCTGCTGTTCAAAAAGACGGCATTTTCTGTCCCATGTATCTGCCAGGAGATTATGGAATTCTTCATTGTCAGGCATTTCTGATGATCTGATAAGCGATTCCATATGGGACCGGATTTTTTGCGGTAATTCATTAAATGTCATGGTTTTACTCCTTAGGTTGCATAGCCGAGCAGCAAACTTGTTTGCGACCAGGCTTGTTATCAGGTGCTTAACAGCCCTGAATAATTTGCATATTGTTAGTATATCACAAATATTTTCAAAAAAAACCGAAAAAAATGGTTTTTTATGGAAAAGTGCATTATATTCCCAATGTATCGAAATTAATTACCATTGGAGGTATGAAAATGGACGAATATTTTGCAAAGGTATCGGAAGAGGTTCAGAATCACTTGAAACAGCTTGTCGGTTCAGTCAATCTACCCGAGGGGGAAGATGCTCTGGAGCTACTGGCTAAGGGGTGGCTGGAGAAGGAAGAGAGCTTTATGTCTCAGATAAGTGAGAGGAATCTGGAAGAGGTCAGTGACTTTTCTGTTGAAGAGCCCAGAGGCGGACTGTTAATGACATATTCCGGCTCAATTCTGACAATTGGACCAATAGGTGAAAATGGACGAAAAGTTGAATATGCAAGTGTAGGCCTTAGAACTGATGTTCCGGAAACTGCTGAAAAGGAGGGTTCTGTTATTAGTTCTGATATTTCTTTAGGCGGCCTGGTTGAATTTTTAGTCGGACCTATTAAGAAAAGTTCACCGGTTTATAAAATTGCTGTAGTCAGGGAAGAAATGCCTCTGGAAGAGGAAGAAGAACTTCTTTCAGATGTAACGCAAATTTTGATGGATGATTTTGTCGAAGTTAATAAAACATTGATAATAGAATAAGATGTTTGTAAGCAGCCCCTGGTACAGGATAAAGGCAATATCAATGCGAAAAAAAGTGACCGCTTCCAGGGATCTAAACGAATCTCTGGAACGGGCTTTTTATGCACTGAATAATGAGGCCGGGGATATACGTCCTGCCGGAAGTGATGGACAGCCGGGAGGTTTGATTCTTTTAAAATCTCTACCCACAATAGTAGTGCCTGATCTCCATGCCCGTGTCGGATATCTTGAAGCTCTCCTTGACTGGATTCCCCCCGGAAATATTCATACAGTCTATCAGGGGCTTTCTGCAGGTGAGCTGCAGGTAGTCTGTGTAGGAGATGGTTTCCATGCAGAGGCAAGGGGAATTCAACGATGGCAGACAGCTCTGGAAGAATTCTCAGGAGATTATAAAAAACACAAAGCTATGGATAAGGAGATGAGTGAAAGTCTGGGGGTTATGATGATTGTTATGGAACTTAAAAGCGCCTTCCCAGGGTATTTCCATTTTCTAAAGGGTAATCATGAAAATATAGCTAATGAAGATTCTGCAGATAACAGGCCCTTTAGAAAATTTGTTTATGAGGGTGCTATGGTAACAGATTGGTTTCAAAAATTTATGGGTTTGGAAA
Source organism: Spirochaetaceae bacterium (assembly GCA_030600745.1). GTDB lineage: Bacteria > Spirochaetota > Spirochaetia > B11-G9 > B11-G9 > JAJRQE01. Next base: position 3,144 of record JAUVLL010000046.1, read on the forward strand.
CTTTTATGAACTACTATGAATTTGAAAAAAAACTTCCTGTATTTGCAGTAGGAAACAGGTTCTGTGTAACTCACGCCGAGCCTAGAAGGCACCATAGAAAGCATGAACTTATAGAAGCAATGATTCATCGGGAGATAATATTCGATTTGACCTGGACTGCAAACGGAGAGGCGGAAACAGATAGTGTTGACGGGTATCTGAATGAATACTTTCCTGGTGATCAACAGGCTAGAATTTTTGGAGGGCATAGACCGGTAGCCGGTTGTTTTAATGTCAGGGCTGAAGGTAAATATTTTCAGATTCATAATCCGGATAAATATATAGCGGTTTATATTCGGGATATGTCGGATTTTTCCACGATGAGAGATATTTTGATCCTGCCGGATAAGGGGGTTTAAGTGGTGGCAAAATTACCGGAGAGTATAGGTAAGTATAAAGTTGAGGCTTTGATAGCCAAAGGGGGAATGGGTGCAGTCTATAAGGCAATCCATCCAACTCTGCATCGACCTGTAATAATAAAGAAACTGACTCTCAGGGGCAGAAAGGATATTAACGAGCGTTTTAAAAGGGAAGCACGTATTTTGATGGATTTTCGTCATGATGGTGTTGTAAACATGTATGATCATTTTAAATTAGGATCATCCTATTACATAGTCCTTGAGTTTGTAGATGGAGCGTCACTCGAAGATGTTGTTAAACACGAACGTTATCTGGATAATGGAACAGCTGCTTATATCCTTTATCATACTGCCATAGCTCTCCATTATGCGCATGAAAAGAAGGTTGTTCACCGGGATATAAAGCCTGCTAATCTCCTTCTCTCAAAGGCAGGGGAGATTAAACTTGTTGATTTTGGTATTGCTGTTTCCGATGAAGACGCTGATGAAGGTTTAACCAGGGAAGGGATGACTCTTGGAACTCCAAGTTATATGGCGCCGGAACAGTTTCAGAATACGAAAAATGTTGACAGACGTGCTGATATTTATTCTCTCGGTGTTCTTGCTTATGAAATGCTTACAGGAAAAAAACCTTTTCCTGGAGGATTCAGCTCTGAACTTATGTCGAGCATCCAAAAAGGAAAATATCCAAATCCGCGAAAATTCAACCCCGGTATTCGTCCTGTTCTCCTTCGTTTTATCAGAAAATCAATGAAACCTAAAACAGAATGGCGTTATACAAGTCTGATCCCTGTTATTGAATTACTGGAACGCTTTCTTAAGGGTTATAATAAAGAAGAGCTTACAAGTATAGTCGCAGATCTGGCGGCGGGGAAAGAAACGGGGAAGCCTAAATACAGAAAAAAACGGGGTTCGTTCCTGAAGGTATTGATACTGGCTATCGTTGTAATAGCGATATCTCTGATTGGAATTTTTGACTATCTTACCGGTTATCATAATGTAATATTTCATGGAGATAAATACGGATCTGTAATTTTTCTGGCCAGGGTTCCTGAAGGGTCGCAGCCATGGTATAAGATATACATAAAAGCTGATATTTTTTATGATGATGATAACCTTATACCGAATGTTCCTGATAAACGGGTTATTTTTATAAAGGTAAGGGAAGATGGAGTTGATGATTCATATCTGTTCCGGTCTCTTCCTGTTTACATCCCTCTAGGGGCGTACCGCGCTAAAGTAGAAATTGAAAACGAGCTTACATGGCACTCCTTTATAGTTCAATCGAGAAGGCAGCAGACGCAGGATCCACAAACAAAGTCCGGTAAAATCATAGTTTCCGGCTATTCTCAGGATACCCCCTCTTTGCTTTCTACCAGAATTGAAGTTACAAATATTATAACAGGGAATCCTATAGAAACGGGAATCACTATTTCTATCTCATATAAGGGTATGTGGATCGATTTGTCAGAGTCAGAGGCTCTTTTTACCGGAGGGGTCCACAAGTTCAGGATCCGCCATAAGGATTATAATACAAAGATATTTTCTCTTCTGATCAGAGAAAATCAGGATACACTTATTATAAAAGCAGGTCTTGTTCCCCTTTCGGAAACGGACTAGCTGGATTTTGCATGTAAAAAGGGAGGATTATATGACAGTACTTTACAGAAAAATATTTATGACATTGATAGGTTTAATAGCGGGTATGGCGAGTTGGGGGGCAATTGAAATACTTCTTTCCTACAGTTTTTTAATTAGCCGTCACCTTGTCTGGAATAGTCTTGCCGGGGGTGCAATGGGTCTGATCTTTGGTTTTTTCTTCGGCAGTGCAGAGGGAATAATGTTTTCAGATATAAAGAGGTCAATCAGAGGTGGTCTTACAGGAGCAGGTTTAGGAGTAGCAGGGGGCATAGGAGCTGTAATTCTGGCACAGGGGCTTTTGTACTGGATTGGGAATGCTGAGCTCCTTGCATCATCTTTTACAGATTCATTCCTTGCTCCCCTATCCAGAGCTTTAGGCTGGGGGCTTCTTGGTATGATCATAGGTGCTGTCGATGGTATTAGACGCGGTTCCGGGAAGCGGATCGGTATTGGTATTTCAGGGGGTCTTATTGGCGGTTTGCTTGGAGGATTATTACTTGAATTTCTTACTGGAGTATGGACAAACAGTTATATGGCAAGGGGGATTGGTATTGTGGTTCTTGGTACCGGGATTGGTCTCTTTTTTACTATCTTTGAGTATTCCCGTGCTTACGGCATTATCAGGATTCTTACAGGGACTCTGCGGGGGAAAGAGTATCTTCTTATTACAAGGAAAACAAAAATCGGCTCATCCATCGGCTCAGATATATCTCTTGAGAATTACACCGGAGTTGTAAAGAACCATGCAGTTTTAACTGCTAATCGGGATAGAGTTTCTATTAAAAATAATAAAGGCGCTGTTCTTGTAAATGACCAACCGGCAGGGGATCAGGAATTAAAATATGAAGATGTTATCCAGATAGGAGACGCCAAACTTTTTTATCTGCCGAAATAAGTTTGATAGGAATCGTAAGGGAGGAAGAGGAAATGAAAAACAAACTATTAATTAATGCTGCAGTTTTGGGGCTTATGGTTCTGCCGGCTATTATTTCAGCTCAAAATATTACTATTACCCAGCTGGATTCATCAGAGCTTCTTACATCTTCAAGGATTGACTGTTATCTGAGTATTACTGACAACCAGGGAGAACCTTTGGGAGATGTTAATACTGATTTAATCAGGATGAAACATGAGACACAAGAAGGTCTGAATACTGTAGAAATTCTGGATATTCAAAGAAATAATTCAGCTGATGGGGAGATTACATTTCTCTTAGTACTGGATAATTCGGGAAGTATGTATGAACCGGTTGGTGATGGAATGACCGGGAATCGAATGGATCATGCAAAAAGAGCTGTTAAAAAGTTTCTCGATAGTCTGGATGAACAGAGTACCAGAGTAGGCCTGGCTGTTTTCAATACAAAATATATATTACTTGTTGAACCAGGCAGGTTGCATAGCCGAGCAGGGACGAAGTCCCGACCAGGCAGTAATATAAAAGTTATAGAAAAGGCTCTCGAAGGAATAGAGAAACCTGAGAATAAGGAAGCATATACTGAACTTTACTACTCCATTAGTCAGGCTGCCAGGGATATGGCGCGATATCGTGGTAGAAAAGGAATAGTTCTTCTGTCAGATGGAGAAAACTACCCTTACTTCACTATGTCCGGAAACCTTCACCCTGATTTAGGAGAAACTCTTTATCTTCCAGACAACGGCTTGGAACCGTTAAAACGGGAAGGAGTTACTCTTTATGGTATTAATTTTTCAACTGAAAAAGATAAAGCTTTGGCATCAATCAGTATTGAATCAGGCGGAACAATGTATGAAGCAATCACAGATGAAGAGTTGTCAGGTGTTTATAACCGGATTAAAAACCGGATAGAAAAGGAATACAGGGTTACTGTCAGAGCTCCCCTTGTTTTTCTGGGAGCACCTGAAATCAGTGCTGAATATGAAGGTTCCGATGATATTAAAACCTATTATGCCAGACCGCTTATGGGGATTCCGGAAAGAGATTATCTCTTTCTGTCACTGATGATTCTATTGCTCTCTTTCGTAATATGGGTTATTTTAATGTTGATACGCTTTGAAAAACCGGCAGCCCGGGCTGAGTTATCTATGCTGCCCATGGGTGCTGGTAAACCCGCTCAGAGAACAATTGCTCTGACATCTCAAATGACGGTTATTGGCGGATCTGCTCAGGCAGATTTTACTGTAGCAGGAATCCCAAGTCTAAAGGAATCTCATGCAACTATTGTGCAGGATGAAAAAGCAGGTACGTTTACACTGGTTTCGGATGAGGAAGTCCGGGTCAATAACAGGATGACTAAAAAAAGAAAATTAAATCCTGGTGATGTTATCAATATAGAGGGGGCAACAATCGTTTTTGATGCACCTGAGAACAGTAAATAGTAAAAAAGGACTGATGCAGGATGGACGAGACAATTTACATGACCAGCAGCGTAGGCAGGCGGCTTGATAAAGTGAAAAAGTCTGAACAGCACTTCCTGGTGTTTAACGGGAAGAAGATTACTCTTATCAGTAAGATCATAATCGGACGTTCCAGATCCTGTGATGTTATATTGAATGATGCTCTTGTTTCCCGGGAGCATGCTGTTATCCAGAAGATTAAGGATTCGTATTTTATTCAGGATTTAAACAGTAAAAACGGAACTTTTGTTAATAAACAGAAAGTTCCGTTTGGTCAGTATGTCAGACTGGAAAAAGAGGATTCCATTAAGATTGGGAAAAACACCATACAGTTGCAGTAAGCAGGTTTATGTTTTGATTTTTCTTTTCCTGATTGCATAATAAGTAATAAATTTATAAAGTATGCTCTCAGGGGTGGTTTAGTGAATATTCAGATAATTGGAACAAAGAAGAGCAACAATACTAAAAAGGCTATCAGGTTTTTTAAGGAAAGAAATATAAAATTCCACTTTATGGATCTTAATGAAAGGAAAATTGCAGAAGGGGAGCTTTCAAATATTTTGAATCGTGTGAGTGCTGATGATTTAATTGATACAAATAGTGCAGCATATAAAAAACGCGGATTTGCCTATATGGAATATGATCCTGTAGAAGAGATCCTTGAGGATAATAATCTTATGAAAACTCCTGTAGTGAGGAATGGGAAGGAAGTTGCAGTTGGTTATGCAATTAATATCTGGAAGCAATGGATAGAGTAAAAATATACAATAAGGGTGAACTTTATGAAAGCAATTGATAATCTACATGTAAAACAGATAGCTCCGCTTATTTCCCCCCGGGAGTTGAAAAAAGAATTTACAGCAGATGGTAATGTTTATAATTATATAATAGAAAGCAGGAAGATAATTACAAATATTCTTGAACGTAAAGACGACAGGCTTCTTGCCATAGTAGGTCCCTGCTCAATTCATGACACAGTTGCCGGTCTGGAATATGCACAAAAGCTGAAGGAACTCTCAAAAAAAATAGATGATGAAATATTTATTGTAATGCGTGTATATTTTGAAAAACCAAGAACTACAATAGGCTGGCGTGGATTGATAATGGATCCCGATATGGATGATACCTATGATATTCATAAAGGGCTTCATCTTTCCAGAGAATTTCTGTTGAAAACAGCTCAAATGTGGCTGCCTACAGGATCAGAGATGCTGGATCCAATTATCCCGCAATATATCTCCGATCTAATATCATGGGCAGCAGTCGGGGCCAGAACATCAGAAAGTCAAACACATAGAAGTCTTGCCAGCGGAATGTCCGTACCTGTCGGTTTTAAGAATGGAACTGGTGGAAATCTTAATTTAGCAATAAATGCAATAAATACAGCTATGTATCCATCCAGTTTTATAGGAATTGATCAACAGGGTAATACCTGTATAGTCAGAACAGAAGGAAACAGATCCTGTCATCTGATTTTAAGGGGTGGAACTTCCGGGCCTAACTACTATGAAGAGGATGTAGAAGAATCGATAGAGTTGATGAAAGATGCCGGTATTGAAAATCCTTCTGTTATCATTGACTGCAGCCATGCCAACTCGGGGAAAAAATACACACGCCAAAGAAGAGTTTTCCATTCTGTTCTGGATCAGGTTGTGCATGGACAAAAAAATATAGCCGGTATTATGATGGAGAGCAATCTGATTGAAGGTAATCAAAAGTTTACTGGTAATTTCGAAGATTTAAAATATGGTGTCTCTATAACAGATTCCTGTGTAGGCTGGCAGGAAACTGAGGAGATCCTTCTCTCTGCAGCAGAAGATCTGCGGAAATACAGGGAAAATAAATGATTTACCTGGGAGGAGAATATGAAAAAGATAGTAATTATTTTAGCCAATGGTTTTGAAGAAGTTGAGGCAGTTACTCCTATAGATGTTTTGTGGAGGGGTGGTATTGATGTTACTATTGCAGGTGTAGGTGGTAACAAAATAACAGGTTCTCATGGTATCAAAATTGAATGTGGTACCACTGTTAAGAATATAGTTGCAGATGATTTTGATGGTGTTGTAATTCCCGGAGGAATGCCGGGAGCAACTAATATATCAGAATCGGTCGAAGCCGGAAGATTTATAGAGAGCATGTATCAGGATGAAAAATTAGTAGCTGCTATATGTGCTTCCCCCGCAATCGTTCTTTCTCCATTGAAAGTGCTTGATGGTAAAAAATCTACCGGATATCCGGGGTTTGAAAATGAATTTAGTAATTCTGTTGAACTGAAAACAGACAGAGTAGTCATTGACGGTAATGTTATAACAAGCAGAGGACCGGGCACTGCATCAGATTTTTCATTTGCAATACTTAAATATCTGGCTGGAACGGAACAGTCAGAATCCGTAGCCCGGGGTATGTTGTTTAAATAATAAATTGTAGGGGCAGGTCGCGACCTGTCCCCTACAATGTGGAAATGCTCAAATTTAATTATTAAGAATTATGGAATCTTTGCTATAATATCGGAGAGTTCGGGTTCCTTTTCAATATCGTTAATTAAACCGTGAGCTCTTACATGATTGACATAATCTTTACTCTGAAACGAATAGGTGAAGTTGGTATGTACATTGTACCGGCCTTCAACAAGGGCAACTGCGTCCTCAGTCATTACCAGTTCTTCATCGGTTGGTATAACAAAAATCTTTGTTTTTGATCCTTCTCCTGTTATATCAGTTTCAGCATTCCGGGTATGAGATTGCATACATTTATCCATGTCAGTAACAATCCCGAGATTATCAAGGCCTTCAAGGACTTTTGCTCTTATTATCGGAGCCATCTCGCCTACACCTGCAGTAAAGACAAGTGCATCTACACGTCCAAGGGCTGCAGCGTAAGAACCAATGTATTTTTTAAGTCTGTATGCTTCAATTTCAATAGCAAGTTCCGATCTGACATCCCCTTCTTCAGCAGCTTTCTGAATATCTCTTCTGTCAATATACTGTCCGGTAATTCCAAAAAGACCGCTTTTCTTATTCAGGGCTTTTTCAATCTCTTCAGTTTTAAGATCAGTACTGTTCATCATATAATGAATTATGGCAGGATCAAAATCGCCGCTTCTGGTTCCCATTACAAGACCTTCCAATGGTGTAAGACCCATGGAAGTATCAACTGAAATACCATTTTTTATTGCGCATATACTGGCGCCGTTCCCAATGTGGCAGACAATTGAGTTAACCTCGGAAGGATCTTTGCCCAGAAGTACAGCTGCTCTTTTTGAGACGTAGAGAAAAGATGTTCCGTGATAACCGTATCTTCTGACATTGTATTTTTCATACCATTCATAAGGAAGGGCATAAATATAGGCTTTTTCAGGCATGGTTTGATGCCAGGCTGTATCCATTATTGCACACTGGGGAACATCCGGAAGAACAGCCTGGGCTGCTTCGATACCCTGAATATTTGCCGGATTGTGCAGAGGAGCAAGATCCTGTACTTCCTTAAAAGTTGCAAGTGCCTCATCGTCAATTATCAGGGATTTATTGAACTTCTCTCCTCCCTGAACAACCCTGTGCCCAACTGCTTTAATTTCACTCATATCTTTGATTGCACCGACTTTTGGATCTATTATTGTTTCAATTATTAACTTAATTGCTTCAGTATGATTTGCACATGCCTGATCTTTTACATACTTTCTCTCACCGGTCCTATTATGCTCGATCACAGAATCATGTCCTACTCTTTCAACAATTCCGCTTGCAAGAACTTCCTTCTTTTGCCAGTCGTACACTTGGTATTTTGCGGATGAACTGCCGCAATTGAGGGTTAATATAGTCATTATATCTCCTTTAAGAAAACTGATCTTTAACTATTTTCACAGGAAACAGTGGAAAAAGCAATAAATAATTTGTAATAATTTGATTTTTTATGTTTTTTACAGATTTTATTGAAGCAGGAACATAAAATTATCAGTTATAGTAGTTATGGGGATAATAAAATTTACTTTATTCTTTTTTATATTTCTGGTTCTGAAAATCTTTCTACTAAGGGGAAGTGAGATAGAAAGCAGATTGGATGACAATGAATTTATTACGAGAGTAATTTACCGGGAAGCAGATTATTCTTTTTGTTTAATAACTGATTCAGACCAGGACAGGTCTGATATTGATTTGGATTTTTCATTTGAATCCCGCTTAATCAGGGCCGGCAGAGTAAAAAAAGAGGGCTTTTGGAGAGAAATTTTTAACCCTCTAAAGGTTTCGGCCGGCTCCGATCTGTTTCGTGAATATCCGGGTCTGGGAAAAGATTATTCCCTCTATGCCGGAGGGCTCCATGGACTTTCTCTGGGAACAGAAAAAGGTTCCAGCATTAATGTTCTTTTTGCAGATGGTTTCTGGATAGGCGGCAACTATTCAATTGGATCAGACCACTTATCAGTAACAGCCCTTGTTTCGATTACTGAAAATGTGGAAACTCCTTCTGATGACTGGACGAGTGATTTTCCAATTGTTCCTGTATCAAATCCCATCCACATGGGTCTGCAGTCGATTTTTAGTTGGAACAATTTTAAACTTGATTATTTAGGTGTACTTTCCGGAAACAATATATATAAAGCAGGGTCATACAATCGTATGCATATTGAATTACTCTGGAAAAAAATAAAAATTAAAGGTTTTACCGGAATAACAACTCCTGATTTTATTACTGCAAATGTTAACCTGTCGAAGGATAAATATCTACTAAGTCTATGGATTGGAATTTACCCTGTAAAGTATTGGGAAACTATAATAAAAACACAATACAGTGAAGAACATCCGCCTGTCCTGGCTGCTGCATTTCTTCCTGGCTCAGGCAGTTCTTCGATAAAAATTAAATATGATAATTTAAATTTTCTTATTTCTACAGAGTTCGGTCAGCAATTTAATTTTAACAGTGATGGAGAAGGAACTGTGGAAAATAAATTTGACACCGGAATAGGAGTTTCCAGGTTATTGTCATTGTTTAGCGGGATTGGTTTTACTTCAGATTTTGATTCGCTTTCAGAGAGACGGCTTGAACTGGAATTAAAGTGTTCTCTTGGTAAGACTGACGTGGAACTGGTTTACAAATATAAAGAGGAAATATTTGAACCGATAGATCAGCATACGTTTTGGGTAAGGGTTAATCAGGAATTCAGCGGCGGAACTGCTTTCTGTAAAGTTGAGGTTAAAGAGGGGTGGCTGCTTGAGGGTTTAACAGTTGGGTTTATAACTATTTTTGGGTAATGGGAAGAATAGTCTTGTTAGAGGTTCTTAGTGTGAATAATTATAATGAAAATATATTATTCCTTGGCGTATTTATCGTTTTCTCAATACCTGCCTGTCTGATGGATATTAAACGGAAAAGAATCCCGGACTGGACTGTTTTCAGAGGAACAGCACTTACCTTTGTGATGCGATTATTCATTTTTGGAGATTCGCCGGGAAGGGTTGTTTTTGAGATGCTGACAGGGTTTTCAATATTTTTACTAATCCGTCTGCTTACAGGAGGGAAGCTTGGAATGGGAGACGTAAAATTTGCAGCTCTTATGGCCGTCTTTGCAGGTTTCCCGGGTTGGTTTATTGCCACTGGATTAGCCTCTGTCCTGGGGCTTTTATTTGCTATGACAGGATTAATCTCAGGAAA
>JAUVLL010000054.1 GCA_030600745.1 Spirochaetaceae bacterium
TGGCAGCTCTTTCCAGGCAACTTGATGCTTTTGGTCATGATGTAAGGATCCTGCTGCCAAAATACTCATTCCTGCATCTTAATGCTCACAATAATGTAATTGACAAACTTAATGTTCTAATGGGCTTCAAGGAAGAAAAGCTTGTAATAACAAAAAATATTCTTCCGGAAAGTAAAGTTACAGTCTATTTTGCAGGTCATCCTTTATTTACAGAACGATCCGGTATTTATGGAGAAGACGGCAGTCATGCCTATAGAGATAATTACTATCGATTTGCTCTCCTATCAGCGGCAGCCTTTTCCTTATCGGAAAAACTTGACTGGATACCGGATATAATACATGCCCATGACTGGCCTGCCGGCCTTGTATCTTCATATCTCAATGAATATAAAAAGAGAGGTAGTTTTCAGAATACAGAATCTGTATTTACTATACATAATACAGGATACCAGGGGAATTTTTCAAAATATGATCTGCATCCGATCGGTCTTTCCTGGGATTCTGTCAGTAATATTAAAGCACATTATAAAGATGAAATAAACTTTCTAAGAAGCGGTATTCTAAACAGCAGGGCAGTTACAACTGTCAGCCCCAGTTATGCTGAAGAAATAAAAATTGCCGGATTCGGACATGGTTTAGAGGAATTGCTTGTTAGTAAGAAAGGGTCTTTTAAAGGTATTCTAAACGGTGTGGATTATACCGAATGGGATCCGGAGAATGATCCTCTGCTGGACAAAAATTTTTCAGAAAAAAATCTGACCAATAAATGGAAGCTCAAAGAGGAACTCCAGAAAAAGTCCAGACTGACGAAAAATTCCGGGATTGCTCTTATAGGCATGGTAGGAAGATTGGTAGATCAGAAGGGTTTCCGTGAACTCTGCTGGAATACCACAAACAACAATGGGATAGGAGCCATTGAGCAGATCTGCAGTAATACTGATGTACAAATAGTTATTCTCGGAACAGGAGAAAAATGGATAGAGGATGAACTCCGCAGATTAGATAAAAAATTACCTAATCTAAAACTCTTTCTTGAATTCGACAACCCCCTGGCCCATCTGATAGAAGCAGGAAGCGATTTCTTTTTAATGCCCAGCAAATATGAACCATGCGGCCTTAATCAGATCTATTCACTAAAGTATGGTTCTATACCTATTGTAAGAGCTACCGGAGGATTAAAGGATACAGTAAATAACTTTTTCCAGGATAAAGAAAATGGAACCGGCTTTCATATTCCGGAGATGAGTTTAGAATCTATTGTAAAAACTGTAAACCATGTACTGGATCTTTGGCGAAGAAACAGGAAAAGTATAGATATTATTAGACAGAGAGGAATGACAATGGAATTCCCATGGTCCCGGTATGCAAAAGAATATGAGAAGCTGTATATGCACACAACAATTGACAAGTAAGTCATATTGCAATGTAGGCACAAGGCCCATACCTACATTACCAATCTACATTTTTCGTTTTTCATTATTATCTCTTTTCCACCAGATACAGATATTCTTTTACGTGAATATCCCTGGCCTTTAAATTCCTGCTTCCACGAAATGTATTGTACTTTGTTTCAAGAACTTCCACCTTACCTACCCTTTCAAGTAATTTAATCATCTCCTGAAGGCTGATAAATCCATCAGAATTAAATGATACAAGCAGGTATTTTGCATTTATTTTTTCAACCAGGTCCTTAAAACTATCAAAAGCTTCACCTCTTTTATTAAAACTGGATCTGTTCCAATCCACTGGAATACCAGATACATTACTTATTTTCTCAGGTTTTTTATAGTTTACCAATAAATTTAGCATGAAGTAATTTGATCCATAGGGATGCTGATTATAGGGAGGATCCAGATATGCTACATCAACCTGAGGAATTTCAGGTACTATCTCGTTTGAATTGCCCTGAAGTACTTCCACTTCACATTTATAATTACTGAAAATGGGATACTTAAGTTCTATATCTCCCAGTATTCTAAGTAGTGCATCACCATTATTTCCCCCAAATTGCCCTACACCGGATGCCCTGTTTTTGTAAAACCCTTTAAACACACCTGAAGTATTTGCATGAATAGATGCTTCGGATAAAAGTGGTGCCAGGAACAGATTTCTGAATTCAGGTGCTATATTCTCTATATGCTGCCTGGCAGTATCAAGATAGGCTGCATTACGGGTTGTGTAAAAAACTCTCTCTCCATAACTGATATCTTTATCATCTGAAGGTGCATAGAGTTCTTTTATAAATCCATCTGCGATAGGCCTGCTTATAATTATATTCTGTAGTTCCATATATATATCTGTAAGTACTTTTTTATCTACATCAGCACTATTTTTAAGATAGCAGCTATTGATAACCCGTGAATAATCCTCCATATCATTAACAATAAGCTTATCTGAATATTGTTTAAAATACCGGGCTACAATACCTGAGCCTGAAAAAACATCAAATATACTAAGTTTATTTCTGCCAAGTTTTTCTCTGACATGGTTTAATCCCAAACCAATAAAATCGAGAAGAGTTCTCTTATTTCCAATATATGTTATAAGCTGCTTTGTTAAATAATTCGGATTTTCTCCGGAAGAAAACTCTTCGAACATCATCTGCATACATAGGAGTCTATCCTCTAAGAGTATAGATGTTCAATTAACAAGACCGGTAAATCTTTATAAAATTTAGCAGCCTGGTTGCTAAAATACATTTCTGTTGATACCATCCCTCCTATGAAGAAAGAATTAAACAGCCTGCTGGATGGAGTTGAGGTTATCAAAATAAATGGTAATATAAATCCTTTTGTATCAGGTTTGGCCTACGATTCCAGGGATGTGGAGCCTGGATTTATATTTTTTGCATTAAAAGGGATCCATACCGATGGACATGAGTATATAGAAAAAGCAATCAGTAATGGTGCTGTTGTAATTTTCTACTCTGATGATCTTTCCGAATTTTCACCAGCAGTTACATATGTGAAAGTAAAAGATACACGATACACAATGTCTCCTGTTTCCTCTGGTTTTTACGATCATCCTTCGAATAAAATGAAGATTATAGGTGTAACAGGGACAAACGGGAAAAGTACTACTGTCTTCATGATCTATCAGCTTCTTGGTATGGCCGGTTTTAAAACAGGCTTTATTTCTACTGTACAGTTTGATACTGGTACAGGACCGGTAAAAAACCACTACCGTCAGTCTACACCGGAAGCCACAGAGATCCATAAGCTGCTATTCGAAATGCTAAAAAACGGATGCACTCATGTTATTATAGAGGCAACATCCCATGGACTCTCCCCTCTTAATAATCGATTAGGAGATGTTAGATTTGATGCAGCGATTTTGACAAATATTACTCACGAACATCTGGAGTTTCATAAAACACTGGATCAATACATAGATGATAAAGCAAATCTTTTCCGTTCATTAAAGCCCGGCGGGGGAATTGGAATCGTAAACAAAGACGATCCTTATTCTGAAAAATTTATAGAAGCCGCTGATGCTGATATTTTCTCCTACAGTGTAAAAGATAAAAACGCTGATATGTTTGCATATAATATAACAGGTTCGGGGGAAAAAGCTGATTTTAGAGTGGTGTATAACTCTAATAAACACAAAGTTCATATCAACCTTCCAAAAATTTTCAATGTTGAGAACACTCTTGCGGCTCTGCTTTCCGTTATCAAACTAACAAATAATGATATTAAAACTTTCCTGCCGTTTATGAACAAACTTACTCCAACAGAGGGGAGAATGATTACTGTAGATATGGGGCAGGATTTTACTGTAATAGTTGATTATGCACATTCACCCGGGTCATTTGAACTGCTGTTCCCTGCGCTCCGGGAGATGACAAAAGGCCGATTGATTTCTGTTTTTGGTTCTGCAGGGGAAAGGGATATTGATAAAAGAAAACGTCAGGGAGAGATTGCGGATAAGTATTCCAATATAATAATACTTACTGATGAAGATCCCAGATCTGAGGATCCCTTGAAAATAATTAAGGATATTGCTTCAGGCTGCCGGAACAGGGTGCAGGGGGAAAAAATTTTCTTTATTGAAAACAGACTGGAAGCTATTAAATTTGCTTTTAAGATTGCAGAAAAAGATGACCTTGTGGTTCTATTAGGAAAAGGTCATGAGAGCACAATTATCTACAAAGATGGATCCATACCCTGGAAAGAAAAAGATGCAGCAGTCCTGGCTCTAAAAGAGATGGGACATAGGGAGAGTAGGCTGAAATGAAAACTATTGCAATATTGTATGGAGGGAAGTCGGGCGAGCATGAAGTTTCATTAAGATCAGGAGCTTCTGTTTATTTACATTTAGACAGATCTCTGTATGATCCAATACTTATTGCTGTTGATCATGACGGTATATGGTATTTTCAACAAGATCCCGGCTTTGAGGATGATAATAAAACCCTGACTCTTGAAAGGGAAGAAAAAACCATTGTTTCAGTAATCCCCGGGAAAGGATTATTCTGTGAAGGTAAAAAACTTGAAATTGATCTGGTATTTCCTGTTCTCCATGGAACTTTTGGAGAAGATGGGACCCTGCAGGGTCTCCTGGAAATAGCCGGGATACCCTATGCCGGTGCTGGTGTTTCCGGTAGTGCCATTGGTATGGATAAAGCACTTGCTAAACAGATATGGCTTCAATCGGGTCTTCCAGTAGTCCCTTTTATCACTGTCAGATCAGGTTCAGACTTTTATACAGGAAATCTCTTTGATGAGGCAGTTAAAAAATTTGGTTTTCCTCTATTTGTTAAACCCGCAAATGCAGGATCTTCTGTAGGTGTTACAAAGGCAAATTCCCTGGAAGAACTAAAAACGAGTGTTAAAAACGGCTTCAGATACGATACAAAACTGCTCATTGAACCCGCTATAGAGGGAAGGGAGATTGAGTGTTCGGTAATTGGAAATACTAATCCTGTTAGTTTTCTCCCTGGAGAAGTGATATCTGATGATTTCTACGATTATGACTCAAAATATATACATCCGGAAAGTGTAAAGTTGTCAGTACCGGCAGACCTGACAGAAAATGAGAAAAATAAAATAAAAGAAACAGCTGAAAAAGCATTTTTAACAGCCGGTGCAGAAGGATTTGCAAGAGTTGATTTTTTTATCGAAAAAAAGACAGGAAAAGTTCTTATAAATGAGATAAACACATTACCAGGTTTTACTGAAATAAGTATGTTTTCAAAATTATGCGACGTATCCGGTCTTTCCTATAAAAATATGTTATCAAAAATCATCCATCTTGCCGAAGAAAGACATAAACAAAGGGAAAAGCTTATTTTTAAGAAAAATTAACCATTGAGATTCCAACCATAATCTAATATATTCAATTTAGAGGTTTTTTTTGGAAAAAACAACAATAGTAGATCTTGAAAACCAGCTTACCCAACTGGAGAATGAGCAGAATTCTCTAAAATCGAGTATAAAAGAGCTTGAAGACCAGGAATCAAGATTTTACAATATGTTTAAAAACTCATCAGTCGCCATATGGGAGGAGGATTTCTCCGAAGCCTATATGGCACTTGAGAAACTCCCCTGCAATACAAGAACTGAATACACAGAATACCTGGATGAACATCCTGTAATTTTAAAAGAACTTATAGGAAAGATTAAAATCATGGATATCAATGAAGCTACTGTTACGCTTTTCAATGCAGAAAACAAGGATCACCTGTTATCATCCATGGATAAGATATTTATCTCAGAATCTTTTAATACCTTAAGAGACCAGTTTACAATAATCGCAACTGGCGGATACCATTATGAATGTGAAACCATTGGGCACAGGTTTGGGGGTAGTGAGTTTCATGTATTACTTACAGCTTTCTTCCCGAACAAACATGACAAATTAGGCTTTATTACAATGATGGATATTACCGATAGATTTGAAAAAGAACAGCAGCATGCTAAACTTCTAAAGGAAACAATAGAGCAAAAAAAAATTGTTGATATTCTAATGGATATAACTTTTTCTCTTTCCTCCAAAACAAATCAGAATGATATTCTTGATACTATTCTCGAACAAATTGAAGAACTGGTTCCATATTCAAGTGCTAATATTATGCTCCATCAGGGTAACAATCTTGTTGTAGTCAGACACAGAGGCTATGACAAGTTTGGGGCCGCAGAATTTATGGATAAATTTTCGGAAAAGATCGTATTCATGGGTGCTGCAAAAACATTTGTCGACAGCAGCCAAATGCAGATAATTGAAGATACAAACACATATCCAGGTTGGAAGAAATTTCCGCAAACCCCATATATTCAATCTATACTCTCTATTCCAATCGAATGGCAGGGGAAAGTAATAGGTCTTCTTAACCTTGACAGTAATAAAAAATCTACATTTTCACAAAAGGATGCTGAAAAATTAAAAATTTTAGGCCATGCTGCTGCAATCACACTCCAAAAAGCAGAATTATTTAAACAAATAGAAAAGGATATAGAAAAACGTAAAAAAACCAAAGAAACACTGAAATTTGCTTTAGAAGAAAAAGAAATACTCCTTCAGGAAATTCACCACAGAGTTAAAAACAATCTTACAATAATTATATCACTGATCAGTCTTCAAAACGCAAAGTCTTCCAACGCTTTTGAGGTTGAACTATTTGAAGAATTAAGTCAAAGGATTCATTCTATTGCTCTTGTACATGAAAAGCTCTATGAAAATCATAATCTATCCAACATAGATTTTTATGAATACACATATGATCTAATAAATTCCATTAGAGATGTTCTGGCTTACCGAAGTGACATCAGGATTTTAATTGATATCCCGCAGAATATATATTTTGACCTGGATAAGCTTATACCTCTTGGCCTATCTCTTAATGAGCTTATTACTAACAGTTTAAAATATGCATTCCCAAAATCAGGGGGAGAGATCTCAGTCTCTCTTGATAAAACAGATCATTATTTCACTCTATCTGTTAATGATAACGGGATAGGCTATCCGGATGATGTACTGGCAAAAGAGAACACTCATCTTGGACTTATCCTGGTTAATTCTCTTGTAGAGCAGATAAAGGGTTCAATTAGCTTAAATAATTCAGGCGGAGCCTCTGCAACGATAAGATTTTCGGATTCAGAGAATTAAAATGGACAATAGTACAAAATACCTCCAGGATAGAATAGAAAAATTGCAGAAATTAATTAAAACAAAAAGGAATGAGAACGAATCTTTAAAAGTTCATAAGGAAATTATTCAACAACATACAATCAGGTATCGAAAAATTTTTAATAAGTCATATATTTCCATATGGGAAGAAAATGCATCAAGCGTTTACAAAACCATGGATTCTCTTCCATGCAGTACAGGAAAAGAACTTTCAAAGTATCTTTCCAGTCACCCGGAGATTACAGAACAACTTATTGGTCAATTAGAAATTATTGATATAAATGATTATACTGTCCAGCTGTTTGAAGTCGAAAGTAAAGCTGAATTACTGGATTTACTGGCAAGAAATAAAATAATTACAGAAGACCCATTCCCTGCGTTTATAAATATTTTTGCTGCAATGATGGATGGCAAACCTAACTGCAGTCATGAAGTTACCACTTTTACCGGAAAAGGAACACGACTTGATCTTCTAATGTCTGTTTATCTTCCGGATAGGGAGAATGGAAATATTATTATCAACATGATGGATATTACCCAAAAAAAACAAACTGAAGATACTCTTACACATACTATTGAGCAGGCTGAAGAACAAAAAACGAGAACCAAAGTTCTTCAAAACGTATTATTAACTTTGACTTCTTCTCTTGATAAAGAGGAAATTTTGAATGCAATTCTCCAGGAAGTAAGAAAAATTATCCCCTTCTCCTGTGCGGACATACGTCTTCTTGAAAATGAGTATCTCAGAGTGGCCGCAGAAGTAGATTATGACAAATATGGTTTAGGCAAGTTTATAAAAAACTATACAGTAAAAATCGAGGAATTCGGAGATGTTTCCAGGTATATTAAAAGTGGGGAAATCCATATTATCCCGAATACCCGTGCTTATCCGGGTTGGACAATATTTCCTGAAACTTCATTCATTATGGGCTATATCGGTATTCCAATTAGATGGGACAATAAAATAATAGGCCTGCTTAGTCTTAATAGTGATAAAACAGATGCATTTACTCAGGTAGATGCAGAAAAACTTGTACCTTTTGCTCATGCTTCAGCGGTAGCACTCCAGAGCTCCTACCTCTTCGAATTAGCAAAAGATGAAGTAAGAAAAAGAGAAAAAACAGAAGCTTCAATTAAAAAATCATTGGAAGAAAAAGAAATACTCCTTAGAGAGATCCATCACAGAGTAAAAAATAACCTGTCCATGATAATGTCTTTAATAAATCTACAAAGCGATATGCTTCCCACGGACAAAGGTTCATTGATCTTTGAAGATCTAAAACAGAGAGTTTATACAATTTCATTGGTACATGAAAGACTTTACAGCAGTAAAAATCTGTCGAGCATAGATTTAAAATCATATCTTATTGATCTGATAGAATCTGTGAGATCTTCTTCAATTTTCAAAGAAGGAATAGAATTTAAGCTGGATATAGAAAATAACCTTGAGATGGAAGCAGATACCATGGTACCACTTGCACTGCTGATTAATGAGCTGATAGTTAATTCAGTTAAATATGCATTCCCTAAAGAGTCAGGCATAATAAGCATCAAAGTTAGCAATGAAGGGGATTCTCATACAATTATTGTTAGAGATAATGGGATTGGCCTGCCGAAAGATCAAAAAATACCATCTTCCCAGCTTGGTTTATCTCTTGTTGAGTCCCTTGCATCACAGATTGGCGGATCAGTAAGCTTTACCAATGATAAGGGCGCTGTTTCTACTATTATTTTTCCGCGAAAATAAAATAATCTACAAAATCTTAGGAGTATTAATGAATAAAAATGGAAAAAGGATCCTTACATTTGCCAGCACCAGTCATTTTTTTACCCATTTCTATATTCTAATTTTTCCCGTTTTGGTACTGCCTCTAAGCAGGGATCTGGGGCTCCCCCTTGATAAAATTTTAGGTTTGAGCTTTCTGATGTATCTTCTCTATGGCCTTGCCGCCATTCCCTGGGGATTCATCAGTGACTCTACCAGTCCTAGAATTGTGATGGGAATTGGTACAGTTATTGCCGGATCAGGATTGATCTTCTCCGGTTTGATTCGAAATCCCAATATGCTGACATGGACACTGGCTGTAACCGGACTTGGATGTGCAGCCTATCATCTTTCCGGTCTGGCTCTTGTATCCAAAGGTATAAAAGCCAGAGGCAGAGGAATGGGAATCAATGGAATATTCGGTAATCTAGGAATGGCTGCTGCTCCATTTACAGCCGGTGTTATGAACTATTTTCTGGGCTGGAGACAAACACTTATTTATCTGGGAATTACCGGAATTATAGCTGGTTTTTTAAGCTTCATATTTCAATTTTCTGTACCCAGGGACGAAGATCTTCAAAAAGGAGAAGGTCTAAAAGAAGATAATGTATTAAAATTGTTTCTAATACTCTGTGTTGTTGTACTATTTTCAGGACTCATGTACAGAACGTACACATTAGTTTTTCCTGCATGGATCGAAATAAAGCTAAGTGACTTATTTGCTGAAATCAATAATTTGCTTATCGGAAATGATCCAAAAACTCTTTTACCTGAATCGGACACCCTCATCGCTTCTATAATTACAGGCTTTGCCTATGTGATTGGGATGTTAGGTCAGTTCACCGGAGGGAAAATTGCAGATAAATGGGAACTTCGCTCTGCATATTTATTTTTCTGGTTAATGGCTCTGCCATTTCTGCTCCTTGCCAGATTTTCCTCCGGATTATGGATACTTCCCTTTACAGGTTTATTTATTTTCTTTGCCATGGGTATGCAGCCCATAGAAAACAGTATCTATGCCATCCTCACTCCCGCCCGGTGGAGATCAGTTGGATATGGAATTAAATTTACACTAACTTTCGGTATTGGGTCGCTTTCTGTTTTTATTGTTAAGCAGGCTGAACCTTCAATAGGTCTTGATGGTATAATTCTTCTCGCTGCCGGATATCTGCTTATAACTGCAGCGGCTGCACTTGTACTTCGTCTGGTTCATAAAGACCAGCAAGTAAAACATTCATGAGGTTAATATGAAATCTGATTTTCTTGTTGTCTGTCTTAATCCGACCATTCAAAAAACTATTGTTTTGAATGATCTGAATGAAAATGAAGTAAACAGATCGTCGGAATACAGAACAGATGCTTCGGGTAAGGGTGTAAATGTAACAAGAGTGTTAACCCAGCTAGGTATGAAATCAGTACACCTGACACAATTGGGTTATGGTAGTGATTATTTTTTGAAATTAACAAATGAAGATAATCTGAATCTGATTACTGCTGCCAATACTTCCCCAATAAGAACATGCACAACATTGATAAATATTAAAAAAAACACGGTTACAGAAATTGTTGAAGAATCCCTTCCTGTAGATAAGAACACAGGGAAACTGATAATAAATCTGTATAGGAAACTCCTGGTTGATACCAGCAATATAATAATCTCAGGTTCAAAAGCTCATGGTTTTGAAGATACTATTTTCCCTGAAATGGTGCACATTGCTAAAAAAACCGGAAAAACTATCGTTTTGGATTACAGAGGAAAAGATCTTATAAACTCAATCGAATATAACCCGGATATTATAAAAATTAATTTCCCCGAATTCGTTTCCACCTTTTTTCCTGACCATTCAATCGGTGAGCATGAAGAAAATACGAAACTTAAACAATTGGTAATAAATAAAATGTTAGAACTTTTTAGAGAATCTGGTATAAAAACAATCCTGACCCGGGGGACGATGCCGGTTCTCTTCATAGACGACAATGGTATTATTCAGGAAGAAAAAATTCATAAGATTGAACCAGTTAACACAATAGGCAGTGGAGATGCCTTTACTGCGGGTCTTGCATTTAAACTTAATCAGAAATCCAGCTTAAAAGAAGCCGTTAAATTTGGAATAGAATGCGGATCAAAAAATGCCGTTTTACTTAAACCAGGTGTTATCCGTTGACAGTTGTCTCGGCAATACACTCTATCTCCACCATTGCATCCAGGGGATTTTTCTTTACTGCAATAGCAGATCTAGCTGGTGTATGACCGCCAAACATCTCTGCATACACTCCATTCATACCTTTAAAGTCATCCATAGATTTGAGAAAAACTGTAGTTTTAACAATGTCCTTTAACCCCAGGCCAATACCGTCAAGAACAATAGTGATATTGCTAAGGACTCTTCTGGTTTGTTCTTCAATAGTGGTACCAACAATCTTCATAGTTTCAGGGTCAAGGGGTGTCTGCCCTGAACAGAAAACAAGGTTTCCTGTTTTTACTGCATGGCAATATGGACCGATCGCTGCCGGTGCACCTTCAATAAATAATGTTTCCATAGTTTTCTCCTTTATATTACATAAATAAAATATTTTCCCACATTTAGTGAGATCTGATCTCTTTTTCAATCCTGTCTGCAAGAAACATTTTCATAAGAGTTTGATATGGCACATCCCGCTTATTTGCCAATAGTCTCAATTCTTCAATCATAGATTCAGGAAGACGAAGTGATATTTTTTTTACAGATGGTTTAAGATTAGACAGAATAATCCTTTCTGCTTTACTCCAATTTACAAAATCTGTCGAATCATGTACTTCCCAAAACTCTCTTTCTTCATTTTCAGATGAAAAACAGGGAATCTGTTTTTTCATATATTGCCCCCTCATTTATTGTAGGCCATCCTCTCTTTTCTGCTCATATCACGGGCAGATATCACCCGAATAGTATTATTTCTAATGGTGAAGGAAATAAACAGCATTCTTTCAAAATCAGTTTTTCCAAGAGCAAAAAAACGCTCTTCATCTCCTGAATGTTTAATATCATTCTGAACAATTAAAGGCTGATTGAAAAAAATCTGTTCACACTCCAATGCACTCACACTGTGCTTTATCCAATTTTTCTTACTATTGCCTTTATCCCAGTCAAAGCCAGTGCATCCGGATAGTAATGCTTTTAGACTATCATCCATAATTATGTATATATCCAGGATATACATTTGTCAAGTTTAAAATGAATTAATGGGGTTATTAAATTAAGCAAATTTTTTTGAAGAAGGGTATTCAGGAAATTGATGTTTAGCTCTTTAATTTGAAGCAAAAAACATATATGCTCATTCCTATGCCAAAAGAAGCAATACCACGACTTGATGACAATAATTTTAGACAGCAAATCCTACCCTACTGCCGTCTTAAAGCAGGTGAAATATGGGAAGATCCTTTAGGCAGGCATAGAATAGGTGTATTGGATGCAGTATCCAGGGATGATTGCAGCTATATAAGCAACGGAAATAAAGTTGATCTATTTATACAGGATCCCCCTTATAACATTACCGTTGGAAATAAGAACACTAATCAGTTATCAAGGGTGGACATAGATGAATACATAGCATTCTCCAGGAATTGGGTTAACAACTCTCTAAACCTTATGTCAGAAAACAGCCACCTATATATCTGGCTTGGAGCAGACCAGAAAAGAGGATTTCAACCCCTTCCTGAATTTATGATCCTTATGAGGGAGTTTGAAGAACTTAAATCCCGCAGTTTTATCAGCCTGCGAAACCAAAGGGGATACGGCACCCAGAAAAACTGGATGGCGGTCAGGCAGGAACTTCTT
>JAUVLL010000262.1 GCA_030600745.1 Spirochaetaceae bacterium
GGTCTTCATCATTGATATTCTGAGCTCTGGAATCCTCAAGAAAATCAGAAACTACTTCTGTCAACGTAAGACCGTGACTCATTTCCTCTCTAAGAGCATCAGGCAAACCCAGCAAAGTATGTTTTCTTTCCATTGAAACAACAAAAACATTATTTCCAAGATCACCAATTTCTTCCGGTTCCACCTGGGCATAACAACCGGTTACGATTATTACAGACCCGGGATTTTCCCTGGAAAATTTTCTTATCATCCTGCGGGCTTTTTGTTCAGCCTTGGTAGTAACAGTACAACTGTTTACAATATAGAGATCTGCATGATCAGTTACTTTAGAAATTAAAAAACCCCGGCTGTCAAAGGACGATACCAGGGCCTCACTTTCACTTTGGTTCAGTTTACAGCCCAAAGTATAGAACGCGGCATTAACCATTCCGCAATTGAGCCTCTACACGTTCTTTACCCCGCTTTGCGTCAGGAAAAGATGGTGCCAGATCGAGAGCTTTATTATATGCCTCTATGGAATAAGTATAATCTTTTGCCATTTCTCTTGCATAACCGAGTCTTGCCCACCAGCGGGCAATATTAGGAGTGTGAAATACGGCAGTGGTAAATGCAATATCGGCATGATTATACTCTCCCATCCTGATAAAAAGCTCTCCCATAAAAAAATATACAGTATCTATTCTTCCTCCGGTAGGTGCCAAAACAACATATTCTTCAAACCATTTTAAAGCTTCCGGATTTTTCCCAAGATAAAAATTGGCTTCTCCAATGATTTCCACTATTCTTGCATCATAACGGGAGATCTTAAGACCTTCCTTTGAGTTTTCAAGAGCTTCCTGGTATCGCCCAAGCTTGATAAGACTCCACCCCAATACAGAGTAGGAATCCATATTGCCGGGTCTAAGCTCCAGTTCACTATTGCAAATTCCTATTGCTTCCTTATAATCACCATTCTGATACAAGAGAAGTGCATCCGGTCTCTCCTGCCCGAAAACAAACATTGATATTATTAGAATAACAGTTGTTAAGAATACTCTGTTTTTCACTATTCAGCTCCCTGGCGACTAATAACGGATCCCTGATGCTTCGCATCGCCCGTTTTATCTTCCTTTAAGGGGGATTCCATCCTGCAGATACCATTAAACCTACAGCCGCTCTCCATAATAACATCCGGAGCAGTTATATCTCCATCAACCATGGCAGAAGAGAATAACTCTACTTTGGTGTAGGCAAAAACATCACCCTTCACTTTCCCTTTCAAAGAAACAACCTCTGCCTCAACACGCGCTTCAACATAGGCATCAGTATCTATATATAATTCTCCTGCAGCTTTGATATCACCAAGAAATTTTCCTTTTATCATTAGTGATTTCTCAAAATTAAGAGTACCTTCAAAATTAATATCTTCTGCGAGAACAGTGTCGATATCTGCCTCATCGACTTCTCGTATTTGTACATCAGACATATCTGTCTACTCCTGTTTATTGGGCAAAAATAAGGTCTGCCCCTACATCATTCATTATCATCATCATCGTACCGATGCATGTAATCGCTGTCAAGCCTGGGGATATAGCCACCTATGGTCTCTCCTTCGGCTTCAGGAATCTCTTACAGGGTCTGCATCGGCCAGCATAGCCATGTTCTTCTTTAAAGAATTATTCAACTTTTGTCTCATATCATGCGTATATGGATTATAATGCTGAAGATCCATAAACAACTGGAAAGGGTCGTTACATGTCTGTTCCACTATTGTAAGCAGACTTTTATATCCCATAGTTGATATATCGCTTTCCTTCAGTTGCAACTCATTTAATACTCTACCTATAAAATGAGTGATCCCTTGCGTAAATGCAGCATCCCGATCATGTAGATCAGCCGTGATTTCAATAACCCTCATACCATAATCAGTAAAAATCTTTTTCCATTTCTCAGTTGCATCCAACTTGTTACGCACCGGAATAAAAACTAAAGGCAGGTCTTCTACACCATCTTTTCCTGAATCAGGACCAAACATGGGATGGAGACCGATTATCTCAACTTCTTCTCCAAGAAGTGATTTCATAATATTGATAGGATAAATTTTTACAGAACATGTATCAAAAACAATGCAACCGGGTTTGATACGTCCTGCTATATTCTTAAGAACCGGTTCCATAGAAGAAATTGAAACACAGAGAAAAAGAACATCACTTTGAAGGACTACATCTTCCTCAACTAAAGTAACATTATTCGGTTTCACTGCCAACGAAGATCTGTTATATCCGGAGACATCAAACTTCCGGGCAAGAAGCTCAGACCAAAAAAAACCAAACCGTCCTAAACCATAAACTCCAACTTTCATTTGTAGATATTAACAAAATATTTAAAAAAAATATATAGAAAATTTATTGCTTTTACTCTATTATGGTACATATATCCCAATTTACTTAATTCAAAGGAGCGCATAATGACATTTCCTGAAACTATGATAAACAAAGCAAAAAGTATGAAAAAAAAACTGGTGCTGCCGGAAGGTACAGAACCAAGGACCCTGGCTGCAGGACGAATTATTATTGATAAAGGAATAGCTTCTGAAGTTTTCCTTATAGGGGCAGTTAAAGAGATTGAAACTGCAGCAGCAGAGAATAAAGTAGATCTGTCAGGTTTTACTCTCATTGATCCGTCAAATTCAGATCTGCTTCCTGAATTTATAGAAGAATACTATGAACTTAGAAAACACAAAAATATTTCCATGCAATTGGCCGAAAAGATTATCAAAACCCCGCTTTCCTGGGGAGCAATGATGTTAAGAAAAGGGATTGTAGACGGAATGGTCGCCGGAGCAGAAAATTCTACAGGGAATGTTCTTATTGCTTCATTTACAATTATAAATACTAAACCTGGTATCAAATCTGCCTCATCCAGTTTTATTATGACTATGAAAGATAAAAAATGGGGAGTGGATGGGAGCATAGTATTTTCTGATTGTGCAACTATTCCTGACCCGACTGCAGAGGAACTTGCAGAAATAGCAATAGCATCTTCGGATACCTGTAAAACATTTCTAGGAGCGGAGCCAGTAACTGCAATGCTTTCATTTTCCACAAAAGGATCTTCCAAGCATCCCAATATTGACAAGGTTAAAAAAGCACTTGCACTTGCAAGAGAAAAACGACCCGATATTAACATTGATGGAGAACTTCAGCTGGATGCAGCTATAGTCGAAAGTATTGGAGAAAAGAAAGCACCTGGTTCTCCTGTGGCAGGAAAGGCTAATGTACTTATTTTCCCTGATCTGCAGTCTGGTAATATTGGATACAAACTGACTCAGAGACTTGCAGGAGCCGATGCATGGGGGCCAATACTGCAGGGGTTTGCAAAGCCTGTAAGCGATCTTTCAAGAGGCTGCAGCATAGAAGATATTGTGGTTACATCTGCGATGACTCTTATCCAGGCGTGATTATTTTTAAATGTTGGGGCACGTCAGGCCGCGCCCTTACACTATTTGCTTAATTTATCCAGTGCATTTTTTGCTTCTCTTTTTACGGAGCTTTCCCAGGAATCAGAATACTGGACATTTGTCAGCTCTTCGAACCCTAAAGAGTTACCTGTATTACCAATAGCAATAATAGAAGATTTCGATATTCTTAGATCGATAACCCTGCCATTTTCCTTCCTGTCTGTAAGATATGCAAGAAATGCAGTCTGAGCTTTCACACTTTCATCACTGGTAAATGTTCCAAATGTTTCGAACAGATCCACCATTTCATCAATATCATACAGTCTATCAGTCCTGTAAAGGATCAGCATTCTATCCATATATTTTAGGGCTTCTTCAGGCTTTACAGACAGAGTTTCCAATATATTCAACGCCTTGACTCTAAGATTCTTAAGCAATGCTTTTTCTGTTGGATTCTTTGCTGAACTTTGAAGACCATCTCTTAAAGCAAGTACTGCAAGGGCAGCTTTATTATCATCATTTGCCCCCGATTTTTCGCCGGCAGAAAGAGCTGCAAGTTTAATATCATATGCTTTATTTTCTTCTATAATTTTTAAAAGCTGTTTCGTTGGATCATCCAGAATATTTATCATTGCTTGTCCAGCCTTCTCCCTGACACCGCTTCTGGAAGAATACCATCCTGTAGATGCAAAAAACAGTGGCGAATAACTTTCCGGCTGTTTCAGACGACTTAAAGCCTGAACCAGTGAAAAGGCAACTATTTCATTCCCTCTCTGATCCTGAATATTACCAAAATTAAAATTAAGATTTCGGAGCATCATATTTAACTCTACAGTGTACTGTCTTGCACCAACCTTACCAAGTGCAATTATCGTCTCGCCTTTCAGAAAGGGGTTATCAGCAGTCTCGACCAGCTGCCAAAGAAACGGAGAAGCTTCAGCCGCTTTTAATCGTCCAAGTTCCTTGACTATCATCTTTGTGTATTCATCACTTTTAAATCTTGCTGTAACATCCCCGGAATTTTCAAGTGCTCCAACCTGCTCCTCAAGGGCTTCCATAAGCACAGGAATCATATTCCTGTCATGCTGCTCAATGATATTAGCCATTATATTGAACTTTTGGGATAGAGAAGATGCTCTTCTAAACAGACGTGTCCATACTGCAGAAACCTCGTTTGCAGGCAGAGCAGCTGCTAAAAACAGAAAAACCATAATTATTGATAAAAATTTTATTGATCTAATCTTCATAACTTATCACTTCCCTGCTTCCATAAATACTGACAAGACGTTCCTGGACATTATCACCGGCATCCATAAAAACGGTTTCAACAGGGTTTCCGAATTTATCATTTACATATACTATTTTTCTTTGAACAGACCCATTCTTACTGTTCACTTTTTCCACTGAAAGAAATCCGTCTTTGTATTCATAGGATCTTGAATCTTCAATTTTTCCATCTGTATTGTAATGAATTTCTTCCATGAGCAGCCCGTTGCTGTCATAGTTTAATTCAAAATACTCCTCCAGATCACCACCTGGATT
>JAUVLL010000071.1 GCA_030600745.1 Spirochaetaceae bacterium
TATTTGTTATTAATATTGTGAAATACGGCTAAGTAAACCATAATAGGAATAAGATGAAAAGACTCAGGATTGGTAATTTTTTAAAACACAGTATTATATATATTTTACCTCTAATGTTTATCTCAGCACTTATATCCTACACTATCTACAAACAGGATATACGTTCATTCAATGCTGTAATGGAGAATAATGAAAAACAGGTGCTGGAATTCCAGGAAAGACTAATAATTGAACATTTAAAAAGTCTGGAAGAAGATATAACTTACCTTAGCAATCATTTCAGATCTTTTGAATTCGTAAACTCCGAATTTAACCCCAAATTTGATTTATCACTAACCTCTTAACTTAAGTTTTTGTTATAGTAAAATCAGTCTCTTTGATCCTGATAATATCCCGTACTACCTTAGCTTTTTAAAAGTATAGTAAAAGCAACCTTAGTCCGCAAGGGGAAAGGATAAAAGGGGTGTAATATCGCACTCCCAGACACCATCCACTAAAATCTGGTTAGGTCTGTAGTTGGCCTTATAGGACATATGTTTATTATCTTTAATATAATAACCAAGATAGTAGTACTCCACACCAGATTCCATAGCCATCTGCAGCCCCTTTAAAATAGACAACTTACCCGGACTGAAAGAGGCATAACCTTCATCCCAGTAGCAGTAAACTGCAGAAAATATTTTTTCTGTAACATCCAGATGTGTTACTGCAACAAGTTTATTCCCGTCTCTTATCTCCATTATTTTATTAAATGACTGATCAGAAAAAAATGAACTTTCCCAATTCTCATAAGATTCATAATCTAATTCCTTAAATCGCTTTTTGTGTGCCCGGTAAAGGTCAAACTTAACCATATCAGGCAGAGGATTATCAATGAATATGACTTTAAATTGTGAAGCCCTTTTTAAAACTCTTCTTTCTGATCCTGAAAATCTAAAACTCTTTACAGAAATTCTTATAGGACGACACTCATTGCAGGAAGAACACTCAGGTCTAAAGAAATATGCACCAAAATGACGATACCCTGCTTCCAGCAGTGCAGCAATACCTTCTTCATCAATATTAGTAATAATCATATTGTTGCTTCTAAAAATTCTATTCTCCAGATAAGGGCATTTAGTTTCTGTATGTTCAAGCTGATAACCTTCTACAAGCACTTATGTTAATCTCCCTATGTATTAATAAAGTATATCAGTTTAAAAACCAACATTGACCTTACAGTAAGACTATTATAGAGTATTTTCCTACGGAGGTTTAAGATGCGACCTGAAATATTAAAATGGAATGATCTATCGAACAACAGAAAGAAATTTTTTCTAAAACGATCTGAATCTGACATTTTTGAGGTTATGGATTCTGTTTCAGATATTATAAATACTGTCCGGGAAAAAGGTGATACTGCACTTATTGATTACACCGGCAAATTTGATGGCATTGATCTGTCCAATAAAGATCTAAGAGTATCCAAAAAAGAATTTAAGGCTGCAGAGAAAAATCTCCCGAAGAAGGTAAAATCTGCCCTTGAATATGCTATAGCAAATATTAAAAAATTCCACGAAACTCAAAAACCATCTTCCATGAGCTTTGATGAAATACGGCCGGGCCTTTTTGCCGGTGAAAGGGCAATTCCAATAGAATCTGCAGGACTCTACGTACCCAGAGGGCGTGGAAGTTTTCCATCCATGCTCTACATGCTTGCAGTTCCGGCAGCTGCAGCAGGAGTAAAAAGAATATGTGTAATAACTCCTCCGGGAGATAATGGAGATGTTGATCCGGGATGCTTATATGCAGCAAAACTCTGTGGAGTTGACGAAGTTTACCGTGTTGGAGGAGCTCATGGAATTGCAGCCCTTGCTTATGGTACTGAAAGTATAGCATCGGTAGACAAGATAACAGGTCCAGGATCAATGTACGTCACAGCTGCAAAACGTATCCTTTACGGGACTGTGGATGTTGGATTACCTGCAGGCCCCAGTGAATCAGTTATCCTTGCTGACGATAACGCAGACCCCTGGAAACTTGCTCTTGATCTTCTTGTGGAAGCTGAACACGGTTCAGATTCTTCTGCCGTACTTATTACCACTTCTTCCGATCTGGCAGAAAAAACTGCAAACTATATTGAAGAACTTATATCTGATCTGACAGAACCCCGTAGAACTTTTGTTTCCGACGTATTTAAGGGTTACGGTGCAATATTTCTGGTAGACAGCATAGAAAAAGGAGCAGAACTGGTTAACGCCTTTGCCCCCGAACACCTGCAGCTGAAAACAAAAGAACCTTTCTCTACCCTATCTCTAATTAAAAATGCCGGAGAAATACTTCTTGGAGAAAACATCCCGTTTTCCGCTGCAAACTATGTAACCGGTGTAAACGCTGTATTACCCACAGGGGGAAATGCCAGAACATATTCTGCAGTCTCTGTCAGAGATTTTATTAAATACTCCTCAGTAGTGTATGTGGATAAAAACGGATATGAAGATTTTAAGGATCATGTAATTACAATTGCAGATTATGAAGGGTTTGTGACCCATGGGAATGCTCTCAAACTTAGAGAGAAACTATAAATTGAGTATAGATTTCCAAACAACAGATGATGCTTTTGATTTTATTGGTTCATTTATAAACTTTGAAAGATCAAAAAAACAGACTATTCGTGATTACCGTCTGGACAGAATGAAAGGACTCTTAAAACACTTTGGGAACCCGGAAAAATCATTCAAAACTATCCACCTGGCAGGATCAAAGGGAAAGGGTTCCACAGCAATGTTTTTGGCCTCTGCCCTCAACTCCGCAGGAGAAAAGGCAGGACTATATTCATCACCTCATATAAGTGATTACAGGGAACGGATCTCCATTGGAGGCACCTTTTTCCAGGATCAAATCTATATTGATACTGCTTTTGAAATAAAAGAAGGAATTAAATCTTTTGTTCTGGATGATGAAACAGGTAGCAATGAACCAACAACTTTTGAACTTCTTACACTTATGGCATTTTTGATATTTAAGAAAACAGAATGCACCTGGGCTGTAATAGAGACAGGTATTGGCGGACGTCTGGATGCAACAAACGTAATTACACCTGCAGCCTCAGTAATAACTCATATTGAAATGGAACATACGAATATACTCGGGGATACTATAGAAAAAATTGCTTCTGAAAAAGCAGGTATTATAAAGTTCAAAACACCAGTTTTTTCAGGGAAACAGATAGAGGTATCAGCCAGTGTCATTAAAGATAAAGCACAAATAATGAAAGCCCCATTAGTATTCCTTGATGATAAGATAGACAGTTCTGATATAGTAGTTACTGCGAATGGTACAAAAGTCTTATTTAAAATAGGCAATAAAGGTGAAAACTATTTCAATTTAACCACAATTGGTGCTGTCCAGGCAGAAAATGCACTCCTTGCCTGGCTGGTTTTACTGGAATTACTGCAGCCTGATAAGAATGTAAAAAAACTTCTTATAGAAGGAATTAACAGGACAAAACTTCCAGGTCGTTTTGAGATTTTAACAAAACATGGAATACCCTTTGTTTTTGATGGTGCTCATACCCCTGTATCTATCAAGCGTCTATTGGAATCCTGGAATAGTGTTTTTAACAGAAAAGGAATACTTATATTCGGATCTGTTGCAGATAAAAACCCTGACGAAATGTCAAAACTGTTGTCCCCCCATTCTGATAAAATAATTATATCAACACCCGGGACATTTAAGGAGAGTTATCCTGAAGAGGTTTACAAGATCTTCTGTAACTACAGCAGTAATATACAGCTGGTAAAAGATCCTGCTGAGGCATACAGCAAGGCACTTGAGCTTTCAGGAGGAGAGATTCCAGTACTCGTTACAGGGTCTTTTTACATGGTGTCCGAAATTCGGAAACTGGTTTTATAATAAGATTTGATAAGTACGGCATAAACAGCTTTATTGGAGAAGGAGAATTCTTATGCAAAACAGGATTACTAAAAGCGGAGCTTTACTTGATAGGAAAGGGACACTTCTTCAGAAAGGCTGGGCAACTGATTTGGTCCTTAATTACGACAGAAAAATGATTAAAGCCCCGAGATTTAAGATTAAGGAATGGGATTACTACTGTGTTCTTTCTTCTGAGAGGGGTGCGGCATTTACAATTGCCGATAACGGTTATCTGGGGTTTATTGGTGCTACTATTCTTGATTTCACAAAACCAAATGAGATTTCCAATTCTGTTATCATCCCGTTTCCACTGGGATCCTTCCGAATGCCGCAAACTTCAGGAAATGATGATGTTCGCTTCGAAAACAAAAGAGTTAAAATAGAATTCTTAAAGAGAAAAAATCTAAGAATACTGAACATTTCCTATAAAGATTTTTATAATAGCAATAATTTTGAAGGATCTTTAGTACTTCATCAACCGGAAAATATGGAAACTATGGTTATAGCAACCCCTTTCGCTGAAAATCGTCATGCCTTCTACTATAATCAAAAAATAAACTGTATGACTGCAGAAGGACAATTTACCTATGGAAAAGATAAGATAAATTTTAAACCGGATAATTCTTTCGGGGTTCTTGATTGGGGTCGTGGAGTATGGACATACTCAAACACATGGTACTGGGGTTCTGCTTCAGGAATAGTAAACCAAAAACTTTTTGGTTTCAATATTGGATATGGATTTGGAGATACCTCAGCAGCTACCGAAAACATGCTATTCTACGACGGTAAAGCCCATAAGCTTAATGATGTAGAATTCCACCTCCCGAACAATGACTATCTTGAACCGTGGGTGTTTACCAGTAGTGACGGAAGATTTGAAATGAATTTCACTCCTGTAATTGATCGTTTTTCAAATTCAAATCTTCTTATTATCAGATCCAACCAACATCAGGTATTCGGATGTTTTTCCGGACAGGTAATTCTGGATGACGGAACTATGCTGGAAATAAGTAATTTAACAGGTTTTGCAGAGAAGGTTGAAAACCGCTGGTAATAGACGGCTTCTTAACTTTCAGCAAGGCAAAACCAGTAATAAAACGTGGTAGAATAAACCCAACCCGCTTAGCTTATGCGCCATATGGACGTTTTTTCCATAAACTGCTTATCAAACTATTTCTGAGATAAAATATGTTTTCCTGATTAAATTTTGTAAAACTGAAGCAGCAGGCCCAAAACCCCTGTACTGTATAATATGGGGAAACAACTGTGAATTATATAGACATAAAAAGTACTGAATATCCATATCTGCTGCTGCAAATCAAAGACCCTCCACCCAGGCTCTATTTCAAGGGAGACTGGGATACAACTATTTTTACAGAGACCCTTAGTGTTGTAGGATCACGCAGAATGACAAGATACGGTGAGATAATTACCGACAATCTGGTTTCTTCAATTGCAGGCGCAGGAATAACTATCGTCTCGGGCTTTATGTACGGAATTGATGCCCAGGCTCATAACGCCGCCCTCGAAGCAGGCGGGCGGACAATTGCTGTTATGCCATGTGGTATTGAGAAAATCCATCCGGAATATCAGCTTGATCTGCATACAAGGATACTTAACAATAATGGACTTGTAATTTCCGAGTATCCGGGGGATACCCCTCCTGCTCTATGGACCTATCCCAGACGTAACAGGATTATAGCAGGGTTAGCTCCAATACTGCTTGTTATTGAAGCAGGTATTAAAAGCGGTGCATTGATAACTGCAAAAATTGCAAAAAGGTACAATAAGAAAATATTTGCAGTCCCTGGCCCGCTGACAAGCAGTGTTTCCATTGGAACTGCCATTTTAATTAAACATGGTTCACAGATAGTAACAGGTGCCGGGGATATCCTTACTGAATATGGAAAAACAAACCCTGAAGAGCTTTTTTCGAAAAAAGAACTATACGGAGTAAATGCAAACCAAAAAGAAATTTTAAAGATACTCGTCGATGAACCAATGGGAATTGATGATATTGCGAGATCGGTAGGTAAACAGATCTCTGAAATTGGAGCAGATATTACCTTTCTTTCTCTAAAAAATCACCTCACCTTAAATGGAGGTAAATACTACCTCGTAAAGGAAGTTAAGAATGTTATTTAAAGTAACTTCAGTTTCATTCTCCGGATTAACAACAATTAGAATAGATGTAGAGGTTAATATTGCAGACAAAGGACTTCCGACCTTTGAAATTGTAGGACTTCCCAACAAAGCTGTTGCAGAAAGCAGGGAAAGGGTTAGAACGGCTCTGATAAACTCGAATTTAAAGTTTCCCCTTCGAAGGATAACTGTCAATCTTGCACCCGGGGATGTTCCAAAATATGGGGCTTTTTACGACCTTCCTATTGCTGTAGGGATTTTATCTGAAATAAAAGGATTCCATATCCCGGAAAGCTCTATTTTCTTTGGAGAACTCTCCCTGGACGGCTCCCTGCGCCATACAAAAGGGGCACTGCTGGCGGCTCTTTTTGCAAAAGAGAACAGAATGGATTCAATCTTTGTACCCGAACAATCAGCAAATGAGGCTTCAGTCGTAAAAGGGATTGATGTTTATCCTCTTAAAGATCTTAATCAGATAATACAATATTTTGATTCAAAAATTGAGATCAAACCCACAATATATCAATCACCAGTACAAGAGAAACAGGGAACAGTGGATTTTGATATGTCTGAAGTAATGGGACAGGAACAGGCAAAACGAGCACTGGAAATTGCTGCTGCGGGGGGGCACAATATACTTATGATAGGCTCCCCCGGGTCTGGAAAGACAATGCTTGCAAGAGCACTGCCGGGCATTATGCCTCTTCTGAATGAAGACGAATCACTGGAAGTTACAAAAATATATTCCAGTGCCGGTAACATACCTCCCGGAGGTTCTCTTATAGTAACAAGACCCTTCCGCTCGCCCCATCATATTATTTCCCAGGCCGGTCTTGTCGGAGGTGGAACACACCCGCAGCCTGGTGAGATAAGTTTAGCTCACAGGGGTGTACTGTTTCTGGATGAGTTTAATGAGTTTCCACGGTCAGTAATCGAAGCTTTAAGACAGCCCATTGAAGACGGAAAACTGACTATTTCAAGAAGCCTTGAAAGGGTTACATATCCATCCAGGTTTATGCTCGTTGCAGCTGCAAATCCCTGCCCATGCGGTTATTTAAATGATGAGACAAGAAAGTGTACATGCACAAAAAGGGAGATTATACGTTACAGGAAAAAATTGTCCGGACCAATTCTGGACAGAATAGATCTCCATGTGGATGTACCTGTTGTAAATATAAAAAAACTCAGCCATGGATTCAGCAATTCAAACAAAAATGAAACTTCCAGCGAGATAAGGATCAGGATAGCAAAAGTCAGAGACATACAGAAAGAAAGATTTAAGAATGAACTTATTCATACTAATTCTGAAATGAAAAATAAACTCATCAGGAAATATGTCCGACTTGACAGTAATTCAACTTCAATGCTGATGGATGCGGCAAAAGTTTTTCAGTTATCTGCAAGATCGTATCTAAAAATAATTAAACTTGCAAGAACAATTGCAGATCTCGAACAGATGGAGGATGTAGAAGAAAAGCATATTGCAGAAGCCCTGCAGTACAGGCCGGGGGTAATTGAATGAATGAATATACCCAAATAAAAAGCTCCGGAAAGAAAATAGAATTAGGTAAAAAGGGAGAAGAAATTGCTGCAGGATTTTTAGAAGATGCAGGGTACAAAATATTAAAGCGGAATTATATGATTGGTCATTCTGATATTGATATTTTAGCAAAGTACAATGAATTTCTTGTTTTTGTCGAAGTAAGAACAAAGTCAAAAGAGGACAGGGGCATGCCGGAATATACTTTAACCAAAAAAAAACTCAAGCGCATGAAAAATACTGCAGAGCTTTACATTGCCTTTAATCATTATGAAGGCCTGGCCAGGCTGGATGCTGTTTGTATTGTTTTGGATAACTCAGACAATATTAGGCATCTTGAACATTATGAGGGGGTTGGGTAAATTCGCATTTCGCGAACTTTTACTTGACGTTTTGTTCGCAATATGCTAAATTCAACTATTGAATGGAAAAGAAAACATGAATGTTATCAAATCGAAGACAATCCTGGCTTATGGAAGACAATACCCAGATGCAAAGGATTCTCTTGGAGCATGGCTCTTCCTGATGGAAATGCATTCTTTCCAACACCTTCAGGAACTTCGCCAGGTTTTTCCAGGTGCCGATCCGGTAGAATCAAAAAAAAAATTGATATGCTTCAACATTCATGGGAATAAATACAGGCTAATTGTTCGAATTACTTTTCCGAAAACTATCTTTATAAGAGAGTTTTTAACACATAGGGAATATGATAAAAAATACCCGTATTAGTTTACGGGAGAGTATCATAATGGATTCTAATAGCTGGTAAGGAGGTTGTCATGACTGATATTCAATTTCAGAATGAAAATGTGGTAGCTGGGTTTCTTCATAATCTTGTAATCTATAATGATAGAGACCTCGAAACAATGGCCGACTATGCCGAAGCATTGGCCGACCGCCTTGAAAGTGGAGACAATGTCATAGAACCCCTTTTCGATTATGTGACAGAGCTAATCGTTAAATATGAAAAGGATACATCAGTACCTCTTGAAGTCTCCGACTCACAGGTTCTAAGGTTCCTGATGGATCAGCACAATCATAAGTTAAAAGATCTGGAAGATATTGCTCCAAAGTCTGTCTGGAGTGAAATTCTGAACGGGAAAAGGCAACTTAACAAAAATCATATTACAAAGCTGGCTGAAAAATACCACGTTTCTCCGGCTGTATTCTTTTAATCTGAGAATAAATAACGGACCATTTACTGAGGGATTATCTCTCCCGTCAGGAAATTATCTTCTTTCTTTGCACCACATCAAAACCTCTAAGCCGATTCAGGGTAAAGGCTAATTCGAAAGAGCGGAATTCGGCAAAATGCCCTGATATCCGGTCACTCAGGACATCAAGGCCATTTGTATCGATATCCTTCATAACCTGATCGATGATTTGTTTTATGGAAGATCTTTGATCTATATACTTTCCGGCATAATCCATAGCATATCCCAGGGCTTTTGTCTGAGACAGCTCAATCAATTGTTCCAAATCCGTCAAATCTATAATGCACTCTCCAAAATTTAATCTATGGATTTCCTTTGCATAGATCCTTTTTTTACCGTATTCATTGCAGGGATTAATACTTTCCGGAAGAGGAATGCGTTCTTTGATATTAAAAGGGCTGTTTTTTCCCTCCGTAATCCTTTTTACAGGTGTTTTTTTGGAAATTTCATGAGCTTTTTCAGTAACATCAACCGGTTCATATTTTATCATTTGAATAACATGGTCCGATACATCAAAATAATCCCCAACACCTCCTAAAACCACAATTGTTGATATCTGCTTTTCAGAATAAAGCTGCCTGACTCTATCAATAAACGGGGTAATCGGTTCATCGTCTTTATGGACCAGCTGCTGCATTTTAAAATCACGAATCATAAAATTCGTTGCACAAGTATCCTCATCCATTAACAATACCTTAGCGCCAACTTCAATAGCTTCAATGAGACTTGCCGCCTGGGAAGTACTTCCACTGGAATTTTCTGTAGAGAACCCGGTGGTGTTTATCCGGAATGGAAGATTCCGGATAAACCCTGAAATATCCGTTTTTACAACAGGCCTTCCGCTATATGCTCTCACCTTTACAGTTTCCGGAAGGGACACACATTGTTCTCTTCCGTCACCTGGGATATGGTTATAGCACCCAAATTCAAGAGCATTTAATAGTGTTGATTTACCATGATAACCGCCTCCTGCAATCAGCGTGACTCCTTCAGGGATTCCCATACCTGAAACCAAACCGGCATTGGGCAGTTCTATTTCTATTTTCAGATTTTCCGGTGATCCAAAAGGCACTGCCGACTCTATGCTCATAGCCCGGTCACTGGAACCGCTTTCTCTGGGTAATATGGAACCATCGGCAATAAAGGCAACAAGTCCTAATGAATCCAGTTTATTTCGGAGATACTCAGCGTCTTTGGCTGTTCTAATGTGCTGCAGAAGATCTCCTGGTCTAAGATTTTTTTTAAACAAAGATAATTCAATAATTTTCGGGAGCTCTTCAAAAAACATCTCTTCTGCCGTTTTGGAATTTATGTTTCTACCTTCAGCCGGCAGCCCTAAAAAACAGCGTACTTCGATCACCTCATCATCTATCACCACACAATTTCTATCCAATATTGCCTGTCCTGGCTGATTGATGGTAATGACTCCACTGAATCCTGTTCCCCGTCTGCCATTTGAAATATCCGCACTTGCACGATAGAATCGGCGGGTTAGAAAATCCCTAAAAGCAATCTCCTCTACTTTTGAATCCATCTTATAATTAATAATCCCCTCATCCATACGATTGGCCCGAATACAATAGATTCCTGTATGTGGCGGCGCATATGGATCTTTTGGAACCTGATGGATAATCAGCTTATAACCTGAAAAATCATATTCACCCCGAAGGGACTGGTAACCTCCATAATCCTTACCGTCAAGAGATTCCAGTTTACTTTTGAGGATTTCCTTAGTAAACATACTTTAAGTTAACTTTATCCATTTAAATCGCCGCCTATTCTATCAAGTTACTGCCTTCTACCTGTAATTGCAAGAATATCAGCAGCACACAGCCTGACGGATTCCCTGTTTCCCCTCTCTCAAAATCTGATCGCTTCAATTTTTTTGGGCGTTTCCCTGGTTCCCTGGGCCAGGCTGCTCCGGGGTACGCTTCGGTTCCGTCGGGTTTTATTGCATGGACAGGTCGCGACCTGTCCCTACAACAAAACCCGACCGCCTTCGGCGCCCTGCGTATCCTTAACGCATTGGATGCTTTATCTGTTTTATAAAAATATACTGTATAATGTTAAATTAATTATATAAAATATCGCTAATGGATATAAAC
>JAUVLL010000362.1 GCA_030600745.1 Spirochaetaceae bacterium
GCTTCAAAATATCCGGCTGGAAAGGATGGTCTTTTAGCTTTTCTTGAAGATATGGAGCTTGACCGATCAAGACTTGCAGGTGTGGATCCTGCTTCCCAAAGAGGAGTAACTCTTATTACGATGCACAGTACAAAAGGACTGGAATTCGACAGGGTTATTATTGTCGGCATGGAAGAGGGCTTGTTTCCTTCAAGACCGGATGAAAGCGATGACGATCTGGAAGAGGAACGCCGTATTTTTTATGTTAGTATAACCAGGGCAAGGAAAGAACTTTATTTGACCGCCTGTAGACAAAGAAGAATTTGGGGTAAAGTTAATTTTCAGACACCATCCAGATTCCTGAATGATATTCCTGAAGAGTTTTTAACTCAAACTTCAGAATCAGCCCTCTCAGTAGAGAAAAAAAGTGAGTTTCCACCGGGTACTGTTGTCTATCATGACGATTACGGTTCCGGCCAGGTAATTAAGGAATGGGATAATGGTAAAGAAGTTTTAATTATAGTAAGATTTGAATCAGGAAGAACTGCACAGTTTATTCCTAAATATTCAGGGCTGGAAAAAATTGCCCTTGATAATGAGTGGTAAAAGTTGAAAGAGATGGATAACAAAAATAGAATACCAATAATTAAAAGAACCCGGGGCTATTTGATCTATGATACCTCCGGGAAAAGATATCTTGATTTTTATCTCGATTCCGGAAGAGCCATTCTGGGGCACAGAATGGAGGGGATAACCCGTGTTATCAAATCTACTGTAGCCAGAGGGCTTACTGCGGATTATCCTTCAATATATGATGTCCGGGTTTATAAACAATTGAAACTTCTTTTCCCCGGTGCAGGCGAGTTTCGAATATACAGTAATATAGATAGAGCAATGGCAGCATTGTCAGAAAATGAAGGTAAAAATATATTAATTTGTGATTTTATTGATTTTCCAACAACAAAAAGCAAATATACTTTCTGGCGCCCCTTTTTGAATCAATCTCCTGGATATCAGGATTCTGAATTTTTTATTCCCCTACTTCCCTTC
Source organism: Spirochaetaceae bacterium (assembly GCA_030600745.1). Taxonomy (GTDB): domain Bacteria; phylum Spirochaetota; class Spirochaetia; order B11-G9; family B11-G9; genus JAJRQE01. The sequence continues at coordinate 1,030 of JAUVLL010000362.1, forward strand.
CCCGGAAACTTCGGGCCTGTTGTAATAGGTGTAAATAGTACAACAGGGGGTCTGCCTCATTCAGATTTGCTGTCACCTATGCTTTGTGATATGCTGATTAAATCAATTACTTCATTAAGACATTATTTTAATGAAGTTGATTCGAAAAAATGGGTAATTTTTGAATCTACCGTATGGGAGAGAACCGGGCCGTACCTGCAGTTTAAACTTACGGGGAACGAGTATTCATCATTATTTGAAAAGGCTCTTAAGAGTGGTGTCATGCTGCCTCCGGAGTCCGGCATTCCAGGAATTATTCCAATGGAACATGAACCTGGTCAGATTAAAGATTTTATGCGTATGGTTAGGAGTGATTATGGCAGTTAAAGATATGGTATTAATAATGTCGCAGATTTCTTTTGGGGCTATTGCTACTTTTATGGCCATTCTCTTCTGGTCCCACACCCGGGATACTGCATGGATGCTCATTATTATTGCTGTGATTATTCAATATGGGGAAATTATGTATTCAACCTTTAAAATGTTCGGAGTACTGGGTGATAATCTGTTTATTATCAAAGATGTGCTGGATATTGGAACTTTATTAAGCATTCTTCCTCTTGTTTTTATCAGCACTGCATTCATTGTAATGATGGTTAGATTCAAAAGGGATTAAGCTGAGACTGAAAATCTGATTCTCGGTAATCTATGGGTGACAAATCAGTAATTTACTGAGAAATAATTGGAAAAATTTAAAATTAGAGAAAAAGTTGATTAAAAAGTCATAGCTATAAAAGCAGCAGCTTGAATTCACCAGTACTAATAGATATGAGAAACTCTGTATATTTATCTATCAGCGCAAAATCCAGCCCCGAAGGGGTGCCATATTCAAACGGAGGGTGTAGCCCTCCGATAGAAGAACCTTCAACCCCCAGCCCTGAAAGGGCGAAGTAAAACGATATGGGACAGTCACTGGTAAAGAACTACATACACATAGTATTCAGCACCAAATATCGGGAACCGCTAATTTTTCCTCCATTAGAAAGTGAGCTTCACAGCTACCTGGCTGGAATATGTAATAAGTTAGAATGCTACCCTGTTGTAGTAGGTGGATACACTGATCATATCCATATACTCTGTATGTTATCCCAAAAAATGGCCTTGATGCAGCTTGTAGAAAAAATAAAATCCCATTCATCAAAATGGATAAAAATAAAAGATGAGCACCTGAAAAACTTCTACTGGCAGGATGGGTATGGTGCATTCTCTGTAAATTCGAAAGGATTAGATAGAGTGAAAGACTATATAAATAAGCAGCATGAACATCACAGCGGAAAAAGCTTTAAGGCAGAATATATGGGATTACTTAAAGAGCATAGTGCAGCATTTGACGAGCGATATGTCTGGGGATAAGAATTATACCCTTTTAGTGCTTTAGAGAGTTCTGGCTTCGCCAGAACACAGGGCTATACCCTGTGTTGGTATACTACGCCCTTTCAGGGCTAACTTAGTCCATATTCCTTTTTACATCCTCATCTATCTATATTTTCTAATTGAAAAAGTAAAAAAACTGAAATTAGAAATCGCATCCACTGCCTTCCCTCATTTTTTATTGATTGACATATATATAAGCCTGGAATATTTCTCTTTTACCCATAATATCAACTATTTTGTTTATGATTATTGTTCCAGTTGCTGTAGCTTTGGAAATTATAGTATTTGCTCCGGGATTAAACAGGCAAAAATAGGACAGGCAGGGACATAGCGACTCAGGATTTTAAGGATAGTTGATCATATATTTTTATATGGATAGAATAATGCATTCACTGTTTAGGAGAAATATAGTCTGGATGTACAATCAGGCAATATTTTT
>JAUVLL010000146.1 GCA_030600745.1 Spirochaetaceae bacterium
ATCTGGTAAAGGCTACCGGGATTTTAAATGACGGCGGCTGATATTTTGTAAAATTGCTGTTATTGTTAAGACGGACTGAATGAAGATCCTCATTCAGGTACATCATTTTCCAGACATCCTCTACCTGCATATTATACTTTCGTGAAATATGAGAAGCCAGCCTGTTGTACTTTTTTGTATACTGTTTTTTTAAGTGACGTGTGACCTCACCAGTCATTTTCTCTGTTCCGGGACAGGATATGATCCCAAGTTTTACCGGTTTGGTTGCACTCATAATAACCTGCCTTTTTACCTTTGATTGTAATCAGTATGAGATGAACATATCACAATGGCTTTTTAGAGGTCAATTCTTATAGTAATAATTATATCGATTATATCAATTTCCTGGAATATTTCTTGACAGTCAGAAGAAATCATAATATTACTTAAATATTAAATTTTCATTAAGAATATGGAAATCAAAAGTCAGGAGATAGTTAAGCGAGTGCATGTCCATGATAACTAACGAATTATACCTTGATACTCAATTTACCGGTATTTCCCAAAGTTGCGTGGATTCAATTACAGAATCTACGAGCTGTGACGCTTTTATAATGAACAGCGTACTCACAGTTTTGGGTGGAACAGGAAGATATAAGAAAATTATTGGAGAAAAATGCCTCAATAATTCTGTATTTGAGAAGACCTTAAGTTTAGGTAAATATATGGAAATATCCAATGATGAATATTTTACCTGTCAAACTATAAAAACAAAAATAGATAATGATGATGATTTCACTATTGTGTGTTATCCAATCAAGCATAATGAAATGGTGTTAGGTGTTGTTACAGTAATAATTGCTGATAGCAGTAATAATGAAAAATATGTTTTCACAAAATCAAAAGTTATGGGCTTATTGGACACCATTTCCGAATTGATTATTTCTAAAGTACAGGCAAAAGAATATATAAAACGGATTGAAATTATAGAACAACAATTTGAGGTTCTATATTCAAATATCCAGGATGGTGTTATAGTTATAGATAATAAGAATAGAATTATAAAATACAATTACAAAATTGAAGAATATCTAAAAGTTAAAAACACCACATTACAAGGCATACTGATTAGTGAAATATTTTCTAATATTGATTCATCTCTCATATCAAATGTTGAAGGTGAATCACATATTATCGAATTGGAAAATAAAACAAGTGGATTTGAAGGAACAGGGTTGATTATTCCATTAATATCCAACAATACATATAATGGAGCAATAGTAAATTTATTGACAAATTTTAGAATAGACACCTCCATTTATCGAAGTATCAATAGTAATGAGGTAATTGTATTTGATGATATTATTGGTAAATCTACAGCAATCCTGAAAGTTGTTAATCTTGCAAAAAAGGTAGCTCCTTACGAAACTAATATCGTACTTTACGGAGAAAGCGGCACCGGAAAAGAACTTTTTGCAAGATCTATCCACAATTATTCACATTCAACAAAGGACCCCTTCGTTACGGTGAATTGCGCAGCTATACCGGAAACACTAATTGAATCAGAGTTATGGGGATATGATGAGGGAGCTTTTACCGGTGCCAGTAAAAAAGGAAAACCTGGTAAATTTGAGATTGCTAATGGCGGTACAATATTTTTGGACGAAATAAGTGAGATGCCGCTTTTCCTACAACCCAAAATCCTCCGCATTATCCAGGAAAAAAAGCTGGTTCGTCTTGGAGGTGTAAAAACTATAAATCTTGATGTACGAATAATCGCAGCAACTAACAGGGATTTAGAAGAGCTTGTAGATAGTGGATATTTCCGTGAGGATCTCTACTATCGGATAAATGTTATTAAAATTACTTTGCCTCCTTTGCGAAGCAGGAAAGGCGATATCCAGATTCTTGTGGATCATTTCTTAAAATTTTATTCCCAAAAAACAGGAATGCCGAAACTTATTCTTGAACCTGCAGCCATAAGGAAGCTGGATGAGTATCGCTGGAATGGCAACATCAGAGAACTTCAGAACTTTATCGAAGCACTGTACTGCATATCCGATAAAATTTTAATATCGGTCGATATCGTTAATACCAGACTTCAGTCAACTATACAAAAACAGAAGCTCAAACAATTCGATATTACTGATAATCCAAACAATACAGAGATAGTTGCTATTTCAGAGCTTTTTAGAAATGAAATAATTAAAGCACTTAATTATTTTGATAATTCAACCAGAGGAAAAGTTAAAGCCGCAGAAGCTCTTGGGATAAGCTCGGCTACTCTTTATAGAAAAATCAGAGAATTGAATATTAATCAATATGAGAAAAATTTCTCATAACAAGAATTATATCTCGCAATATGAGAAAATATAAGCTTAACGCCCCTCCCTGTTTAAAACACATTGTTTACTAAATACATTTAAATTCTTTTGCAGCAATAAATTATGATTATATCTATAAAACATGGCACAGTAATTGCTCTAGAAGTATAAAGAAAATATATGGAGGAAGGTTGAATGGAAAATTCAAAATTTGCACAGAAACGGCATCACATTTTGGTTATAAGTTGTTTACTTATATTTATGGTGTTTCTCCCGGTCAGTCAGGTTTTTGCAGCAGGACAATCAGATGCCTCAGGAGAAGGTATAATTGAAGTGAAAATGAGCTATAACGGACCCGCAGATGAGGCGGAAAATGCAGTTCATTTTTATGCTGCAAGTTTTAAGCGTCTGGTAGCAGAAAAAACTGGAAATAAGATTGATGTTATTCTTTATCCGAACAGCCAGCTGGGTGATGAAGAACAGCGGATGGAACAGGTAATGAACGATCCGATGATAAATATTGCATCTTATGGTGGTATTGGAACAGTATTTCCTGAATTGTATGGGGCGACAATACCCTTTTTATTAAATAGTTATGATGCAGGAAGATTGTTTTTCGAAGACAGTGAATATTGGAATAAATCTAAAGTTGAATTTCAAAAAAGACTTGGTGTTGAACTCGTGGAAGTTGTTGAAGAGGGTGGTTTCGTTGCATTTACCAATTCAAAGAAGCCCATACATAGTCCATCAGATTTTAAAGGTATGATGTTTCGTGCCATGGATGATAGCCAGGTAGCACTTTATAAATCATTTGGTGCCAGTGGTACCCCTGTTCCCTGGACTGAGGTGTATACAGCCCTTCAAACAGGAGTTGCGGACGGCCAGATGAATCCTCCAATGTACATTATCATGGGCAGTTTGTATGAAGTTCAGAAATACATGATTTTGGCAAATGTACAGTATTCAATGCAATATCTGCTAATTAATGGTGACTGGATAAATTCGCTTTCTACTGAACATCGGGAAGCTATCAGGGAAGCAGCCAGTGAGGCAAAATACCTGACAATGGCTGATGTTGAAGCACGAGTAGAAGAAAGGGTTGCATTCATCGCAGACTCCGGAGTTGAAGTGTACACCCCAACAGCTTCTGAGCTGAATGATTTTCGAAATATTGGACAACCTGGTTATATAAAATGGCTGGAAAAGCAATTTGATAAAGAATGGGTGGAAATTTGCCTTAGCAGTGCAGAACTTGCAAATAAAAAAGCAGCGGAATAAGAAAACGATGAGTATAAAAAAACCGGACATCTGGCTTGACAAAGCTATAAATGGTTTGGGGAATGCCAGCAATGTAACTGCTGGCATTCTCTTTATGTTAAATGTGTTAAATGTGGGATCTGCTGTTTTTGCACGCTATGTACTCAGATCCTCGTTTATCTGGACTGCAGAACTATCACAGTTTTTTATGGTAAGCATGGTTCTAATAGGTGCTGCTGTGACATTGAAAGAAAACGAGCATATGAGAATTGATCTCTTACTGAAATATCTACCTCCACGGATCAATAAAGTGGTGACCATAATCCGAATTTCAACAATTATAATAATTTCATTATGGATGACAGTAATAAGTTTTAAATACGCTAATTCTTTGTGGATGATGAAAACTGTAGGATTGCATATACCCAAGGCAATACCTCTCTTTGCTGTTCCTATAGGAATAGGTATGTTTTTAATTATGTATATTCTCCTTCGCATTGCAAAAAAACCTGAAACCCGTTCTATACACGAGGGAGTATAAAATGACTATAGCTATATTATTAACTTTCTTTACATCAATGCTGATAGGCATTCCTCTTTTTATTGCGCTGCTCGCTGCCGGGTTTGTGGGATTTCTGGTGATGGGAGATTTGTCACTTTTAAAAATAATCCCTCAACAATTTTTTGGTGGTATGGATACTTTTTCCCTTATGGCCATACCTTTGTTTATTTACGCTGGAACACTGATGAACCTGACCGGATTAACTGATAGATTACTAAGAATTACCAGATCTCTGGTAGGCCATTTAAGGGGCGGACTTGGATATGTAAATATTCTGGCTAGTATTCTTTTTGCAGGTATCAATGGTTCGGCTTCGGCTGATACTTCTGCTTTGGGTTCAGTCCTTATCCCTGCTATGGCGAAAGATGGATACTCAAGATCATATGCTGCAGGATTGACTGCAGGGAGTTCACTCATTGGACCTATTATCCCCCCAAGTATTTTTATGATTCTTTATGCCAATATGACCAATACCTCAATTGGAGGCTTATTTATTGCGGGAATTTTGCCAGGATTGTTGCTGGGAGCAGCGTTTACTGTAATGAATTTTTATTATAGTGTAAAATATAATTTTCCAGCCAGTGATACAAAGGCAAACTGGAAAGAAATATTTGATTCTTTTATATATTCTATACCGGCAATAATAGCACCATTAATTATTATTGGAGGTATAGTTTTCGGAATTTTTACCCCAACAGAATCGAGTGCCATTGCGGTAATCTATACTATATTTGCAGGTTTTTTTATAACAAAAGAATTGACCTTTAAAAAGCTATGGGACGCTGCACTTGAATCTGCAAGAATGACCAGCGCTATATTTCTGATAATTGGTTCAGCGATTGTTATTGGATGGCTTCTTACTTATGCACGGATACCAACCTTGTTTGGCGAATTTATTTCCAGTAATGTTGAATCCCCCTTAGCAATCCTTTTTCTATTGAGCGGGATAATCTTTATCCTTGGAATGTTTATGGAAGAGATTGCATCACTGGTTCTTCTAACACCAATTTTTGCCCCTCTGGCAATGAGTGTTGGAATAGATCCGCTCCATTTCGGTATTGTGATGGTACTTAATATTACCATTGCTCTGATTACCCCCCCTATGGGAGCATGTGTATTTATAGCATCTGCTGTAGGAAAAGTTGAATTAGGGTTATTATTCAAAAAGATATGGCCCTTTGTTATAACTGCGGTAATAACACTAATACTGATCATTCTCTTTCCACCTATTACGACACTGATACCATCATTGTTTAATTTTTAGCCATATACAACTATCTACCAGGAATAGAGCATGAGAGAAATAATAAATGAGTACAAGAATTTAAGAATTAGTGATGTAATATTTTATCTGAAAAATAGGAGGAAACAGTCTGATGCTTGGGCCACAGCTAGAATTTATTAACAGGGTTTATGTTCTTTATCAGAATACAAAGTATCTCTTTTTCGGAGGAATAGACTATCACAGGTTTTCTACTAATCCATTAATACTTAAAGAGTTGGCAGATACTGGAAACATGTACGGAATCACCTCTTCGGGATCCCGTACAACTACTGGCAATCATAATATTTTCCACAAACTGGAAGAAAGTATCGCTGATTTTCTAGAGGCGGAATCAGCTATTGTATTTTCTTCAGGCTACTTATCAAATACAATTATGCTTGAAGGAATAAAGGAGCAGGTAGATAGATTCTTTATTGATGATATTTCACATTCAAGTTTAAAAATGGCTGTCAGGTTAACTGATAAACCAGTTCATTATTACAGGCATATAAATGCTGAAAGTTTGAAAAATACTATTAAAGATAATATAAAACCTGGTGAAATACCTTTCATAGCAACAGATGGCGTTTTCCCTGCCAGAGGAGAAGTGCCGCCGCTAAAAGAGTATGAGAAAATTATCACTGAATACGGAGGGAAAATCCTTCTTGACGATGCACATGCTATTGGAACACTTGGAGTTACAGGAAAAGGAAGCTGGGAACAGGAAAGCATCTCAAGAAAAAATGTACATCAAACAGGTTCCATGAGTAAGGGATTCGGTATTTTTGGTGGTTTTATTGCCGATACAGAAAATACAATTCAGGCTATTAGAGATAAAAGCAGTGCATTTTGCGGAAGTTCATGTATACCATTGCCTATTGCTGCAGCAGTAATAAAATCATTGTCAATATTAAAAGAAAATCCCTTTTTAATCCAAAATCTTCAGAAAAAATCGATAGACTTCAAAGAGCAACTAAGTAAATTGGGAATAAACCTTCCTGTTTCACCATCACCAATAATATCTGTCACATTTTATGATAAGAAGAAAAATGATCGTTTGAAAGATAAACTTATTGAAAATAGAATTTATCCTTCTTTTAGTGATTATCCAGGTGCTCCCGAAGGAGGGCATTTCCGTTTTGTTCTTTCAAGTTACCATACGGATGAACAGATAAAAAAGTTGTATGATGTTATTGTGTCTTCTTTATGAAGTGAATAACCGTTTACTGACTTTTATTAATGATTGAGTATGAGTTTATTTTTAACTTCTTACCGGAGGCAGTTATGACATATAAAGAAATAATCAGGATGAAACCGGCAGTAGTCTGGGATCAATTTTATAAAATCTCACAAATTCCCAGATGCTCAACTGAAGAAGAGCGAATTCTTTCCTATCTAAAAGAGTTTAGCAAAAAAAATAATCTTTCGTATAAACAGGACAAAGCAGGAAATATATGTATTAAAAAACCTGCAACCCCCGGCATGGAGAATCAGTTAGGTATTGTTCTTCAGGGACATGTAGATATGGTTTGTGAAAAAAATGCCGGGACACAACACAATTTTTCAACCGACCCCATTAAACTCCTCCTTCAGGATGGCTGGATTACTGCAGATGGTACAACCCTGGGAGCCGATAATGGAATAGCTGTTGCTATGGCACTGGCAGTTATGGAATCCAAAATAATTAAGCATGGCCCCCTGGAAGCTTTATTTACAATTGATGAAGAATCTTCATTGAGAGGGGCTTTGGAACTGGATCCTTCAATTATTGATGGTGCTGTACTATTTAATATAGATTCTGAAAAAGAGGGTATATTCTATATAGGCTGTGCAGGAGGAGTAAGCACTATTGGTACCATGGAAGTACTGGAAGAGAGTACACCGATTGGGCAGATAACCTATCGCCTCCTGGTCACTGGTCTTAAGGGTGGTCACTCTGGAATGGAAATCCATAAAGAAAGAGGGAATGCTGTATCCATAGCAGCAAGAATTCTTAAAGATATAAATTCCAAAACATCGGTACAAATCTATAATTTAGATGGTAGTGGACAGTATAATGTTATTCCAAGAGAAATAGTTATATCTTTTACAGCTGCTGATTCTGTAGTAATAGTTTCTTTAATAAATGAATACAGTAGAATTCTTAAAAAAGAGATCGGGGACATAGAAACAAATCTAAGTATTGAGATAGTAGAAGAAGACATTATACCAAAAAGAGTTTTTACAAAAGATTTCTCAGACAGGCTGCTTAATCTTCTCTTTTCACTACCCCATGGAGTAATCAAAATGGACCGTAAAATACCGGATCTGGTTGAAACATCAACAAACCTTGCTTCTGTAACTTTTGAAGATGGAATAATAGAAATTGTAACCAGTCAAAGATCTTCCATCATATCTAAGAATGATGAAATCTCAAAGAAAATTCGAACTATTATGGAAGCAGGAGGAGCCGAAGTGGAATTCA
>JAUVLL010000303.1 GCA_030600745.1 Spirochaetaceae bacterium
CCTTCAAAAAAACAATTGTAAAGAGAACCAAACTCAACAATAACATTTTTTATACCCAAAAGAAAATCTACAAGACTGTTATCAGTGTAGAACCTGTATTTAAAATTATGAAAAACAGATTCAAGATCCCTTCGGTCCAGAAAAAGAAGATCGTCTTTGGGTGATTTGATTACAGTAAGAATATATTCGACTGTCTGCAGTATGCTCTGAACCCTTCCAATTGCAAAGGATGATGCAATAAGTGCAACTATTTCCACATCTTCTGAATTCTTATAATTACCCAAAAATTCCAGAGGATCCGGATGTATAAATTCCCGTTTATGGTAGTTAGAGTAAACAGATTCCAGAAGTATACGGGTTTCTTCTATGGAATTGGACATAAAATTCAGAATTTAGAAGTCGAATTCCCATTACACTTAATACAAAGACCAGTATATTCTATATTCAGGTTCTGTACTGCTCTTCCATGAGCCCATTCCTCGGTATTACCTGTAAACAGGGAATCATCTATCTTAAAAGGAAGATCCTCTATTGCTCCGCATTTAATACACCGAAAGTGGGGATGAGGATCAGGAAAAGGATCAAATCGCTTTATGCTGCCCCCGGTTTCCAGTTTCATTATTGTACCTGCATCCGACATTATCTCCAGATTTCTGTAAACTGTACCAAGACTTATTCGCGGAAGAAACTTTCTAACCTCTTCGTATATAATATCAGCACTTGGATGATCCTTATGTTCTCCCAAAACCTTAAGAATTACTTCTCTCTGTTTAGTCTTTCGCATTTTTACCCTTCAATTTGATAATAATTATTATTAAATATAGACCTTTTAGTTTTATGAGTCAATCTGCAAAGGACCCAACCAGTACACAAATGTGCAGAAATAATATAGAATAAGGGAATGAGGTAAATATGATATATAAATTTAATGGAATAACACCTGATATTGAAAAAGCAAACTTTGTCGCGATGAGCGCAGATATAATTGGAGAAGTAACAGCTGAAGAAAACAGTTCTATCTGGTACAACTGTACCCTTCGGGGAGATATTGCCCCAATAAAAATTGGAAAAAACAGTAATGTTCAGGATAATACTGTTATCCATGTAGGACATGATGTTCCAACTATTGTAGGTGATAATGTAACCATTGGGCACAGAGTACTATTGCATGGATGTATAGTAGAAGATGGCTGTTTAATAGGTATGGGAGCAATAATTCTTGATAATTCAGTTATTGGAAGGGAAAGTATAGTAGGAGCCGGTGCTCTCGTTACAATGGGAAAGAAATTTCCTCCACGATCACTTATTCTGGGAAGCCCGGCAAAAGAAATAAGAACACTTACAGAAGAAGAGGTGGAATCAATCAAACAGAATGTTGCATCCTATGTAGAAATATCGAAGGAATATTAACCATGTATACGGAGGCCAATATGAAGCGTGTATTACTAACAGGTGGAAATGGTTTTTTCGGTACAAGATTCCGCGAAACTCACAACCATACATTCGAAATTCTTTCTACAGATGTGAATGAACTTAATATACTTGATAAAGAGAAGGTTGATAATGCCCTTCACCTGTTCAAACCTGACTATGTAATCCATGCTGCAGCAATAGCACTTACTGATTTTTGCAATGAAAACCCGGGGAAATGTCATGAAATCAATGTTACTGGTACAGTGAATATAGCTGAAGCCTGCAGGAATACAGGATCAAAGATGATATTTTTAAGTACCGAACAGGTTTTCAATGGAAATACGGAATCCGGCCCCTATTCTCTGTTTTCTTTCTAAGCTCCCTACTAAGCATCTTTATCTCCAAAAGTTTTAATCAAACTTCTCCTGCTCTTCAACCTCTTCACGTCCCTTTTTATCATAGTCATATATCTCAATCTTATCAGAAATATACCAGTCGAACATATCTCTTCTTAACTTGGCCCGCCAGGTTTTGCCCTCTTCCTTCCGTTTTAAATTATAGAAAACCACACCCTCTGCCATAACCTTGTCTGTTAAGCCCAGTTTCGAGGCTCTTTTTGTATAATATCTGGAAAAGAGCCAATCTTTAAACCAACTACTCCAGTTATCAAAGTTCCTTTCATGCTCATCAAAAGACCTGTACCTCAGCCGGTCTATGGCTGTATCAAAGGGATACCACTGGTGCATATCCAGTTTATAAGGATTGCCCTGAAGCTTGGGACCAATCAGCTCACCGGCCTGTTCACCGTCAGGTTTTATAAGGCCTTTACTGGCCGACATAAGAACCCCTTCAACAAGAAAAGTCTTCCCCTTAATTATCTGCAGGGGATCTATAACATTCTTCCTGTTCTGAAGTTTTACCAGGCGGCCCCCTTCTGTCAGAACTTTAACATTGGAACCATTAAGCTTCTCTACAGCAAATGTCTCAGGATCCTCAAATACCCATTCATAACCCGGATTGATCTTATCTACAACAAGATATGCTTCCGGGGATCTCAGCCCCAGCTTCGATCCGTATTGCTTCCAATTGTCTCTGTTCACCTTGAAAGTCTGTCGAATATAAGGACAGTAAATTTTAGGAAAATCGGTAAGACTGCCATCTACTAACTCTACTTTATTGTCTGCTGTATTGCTCATAACTTTTCTCCTTTACAGCTATTTCAATGTGTTGATTATTGTATCATAGTTTTCTGTCAGAGTTCTGACATTGATCTCTTTTTTCTTAAGATACTCAATGCCTTTTACTGCAGCCCAGGCAGCTGTTGTCGTTGTAGTATAGGGAATATTCCTTTTAATAGCTTCTATTCTGATTGAATGATCGTCTTTTTGGGAGATTTTCCCGAGAGAGGTATTTATAAGAAGATCAATTCGACCGGCGTTCATATGATCAATGACATTAGGGTTTCCCTCATGGGTTTTTAATATGATTTCAGAAAAAATCCCATTACTGAAAAGATACTGAGCAGTGCCTCTGGTAGCTGCAATGGAAAACCCCAGTTTTTTTAGTTTTTGCGCTATTGGAAGTATCGTTCCCCTGTCCCTCTTATGTACAGAGATAAATATTGTCCCCTTTTCAGGAAGTCCGTTTCCTACTGAAAGCTGGGCCTTGGCAAAGGCTTCTCCAAAACTATCGCCTATCCCGATTACTTCACCTGTAGATTTCATTTCAGGACCGAGGACCGGATCAATATTGTTAAATCTGTCAAAAGGAAAGACAGCTTCTTTTATTGCCCAGCCTGTACTGCAGTTTCCCTCGCCTATACCTTCTTTCGTAAGTCCCTGCTTTTCAAGATTTTCACCAAGCCAGACTTTAACAACCGCCTCCACAAGATTAATACCGGAAGCTTTGGAAAGAAAGGGAACTGTTCTGGATGCTCTGGGATTTACTTCAATTAAATAAAGAACCCCATCTTTAACAGCAAACTGTATATTAAGAAACCCCTTTATCTGCAGCTCCCTTGCAATTTTTACTGCTGCGTCTTTCATTTCTGTCAATATTGACCGGGTTGATTTAAAGGGAGGGAAAACACATGCTGAGTCACCGGAGTGGATTCCCGCAGCTTCAATATGCTGCATTATTCCAGCGATATACACATTTTTAGAATCGGAAACAGCATCAAGATCATATTCAAAGGCATCTTCAAGAAACTGATCTACCAGGACAGGGCTTTCTTTAGAAAGGGTAATCCCACTATCCATATATTTCAATAATTCCTCTTCGGTATATGCAATAGACATACTTCGCCCCCCAAGAACAAAGGAGGGACGCAGTAAGACCGGAAACCCGATCTCTTCTGCTTTTTCCATTACCTCTTCTCTGTCCCCTGCCATTCTGCCCCCAGGTTGTCTTAATCCCAGGGTCTCTATCATCTGCGAGAATTCGTACCGGTCTTCTGCTTTATTAATATTTTCGATTGAGGTTCCTACAATATTCGCACCCCAGT
>JAUVLL010000089.1 GCA_030600745.1 Spirochaetaceae bacterium
GAAAAAAAGTTCTTATAACAGGGGCCGGTGGTTCTATTGGTTCGGAGCTGGTGCGGCAGTGTCTTGGATATAAGCCAGGTTTAATTATAATGCTTGATTACAGTGAATTCAATATTTTCACTATTGAAAGAGAATGCCAGGCTTATAAAAATGGTACATCATTTACCACAATTCTGGCAGATGTTCGTAACAGAGATTCTATTGAGAATGTTTTTAAAAAGTATAAACCCGATATGATTCTACATGCTGCGGCTTACAAACATGTTCCTATCCAGGAGATGTATCCATGGGAAGCAGTTAATACAAACGTAAAGGGTTCTATGAATCTAATTAATTTGGCAGATAAATATAAAGCGGAATCTTTTGTTCTTGTTTCTACAGATAAAGCAGTCAGACCTACAAATATTATGGGTGCAACCAAGAGAATTGTAGAGATGATTATTCATAATATGAATGGTACTTCGAGTACACGGTTTATGGCTGTAAGATTTGGAAATGTAATTGGAAGTTCTGGCAGTGTAATACCTATTTTTCAGGAACAGATTAAAAAGTGTCTGCCTTTAACCGTTACCCATCCGGATATGGAACGTTATTTCATGTCTATTCCGGAAGCTTCGCAATTAATACTTCAGGCCGGGGCCATAGGAGAAGGTGGAGAAATATTTGTTCTTAATATGGGAAAACCAGTTAAAATAAATGATATTGCAAAGGAAATTATTAAACTTTCAGGATGTACTCTAAATGAGGATGCAACTATCGAATATACGGGTATTAGACCTGGTGAAAAACTTTATGAAGAACTTATGATAGACTACGAGAGCCTTATTCCTACTACTAATAAAAAAATAATGGTTCTTAGGTCTTATACAGATATTAAAGATATGGAATTATTTTATAATAATATTACTAATCTGCTGGATATAACAAAATATTACGATATAAATATGATCAAAAAGAAAATTATGGAAATTGTTACTGAATATAATCCGGATAATGTAAGCTGATCCTGACTGATATAGCTGGAAGAAAACAAAAGTATAATCCCTGTATTTTCAATTGGCTTAAATTCATATAGTATTTCACTGTCTGTTTACACATAAAGGAGTAATAAAATTAATATGGATGTTCATAAAGTAAAAGTTCTTTTAGGTTTTTTTTTACTATTTACCATTCCGGTCTTCGCATTTGAAGTCTCAATTGAAGTAGAAGAAACAATAGATATCAATGCGCCGGTTATCCAATATCAGTACGGCACAATTGATCTTAGCTATACTCTCGATTACATAAATTTCTTCTGGCTTCTTTCAGTCTGCAACGATAATAAATATCAACCTGCTTTTGGGGATGATCTTTATTTTGGGTACTACTTTTTTCTTGAAAATGGTGGTTTTGCTTTTAAATACAACGATTTTAATTTAACTGTAGGAAGAACAACTCTATCGGATATGGTTGATACTCCCTATTCTCTTTATGTATCATCAAAGATCTCTCCGGCTCTGCTTATGGATATTAGTTTTGATGATGGGACCTTCTTCTACACATCCAGGTGGACAGAGTTAAACCGTAATTCTGCTTTGGATTTCCCTGACAGGGGATGGCAATACAATACCTATGGAATATATTGGGGTGATTTTACAATTGGGTTTCAGGACTCTCAGATCTATACCGGGCGCAGTTTTGATCCTGAATATTTTCTTAATCCTCTTCCAGGTTTCTTTAGGCAGTATACAAGAGTAATACCTGGCAGACCCTGGCAAATTTCAGGTAATGATAATTCAATAATGGGGTTTTTTGTTGAGTATACACCGGAAAATCTATACAGCTATGGACAAATATTAATAGATGATTTTAATGCAAACGCAGTTTTTAATCCGGACAGTTTCCAGAATCCAAATAAAATTGCCTGGTCTTTTGGCGGCAGGTATGATTTGGATTTTGGGAAAATTGGATTTTATCATGCAGGCGCAACAAAATATACCTTTCAATCTGCTGGTGGAGTATCAATAGACGAAAAGTATGGGTATTCTTTTTATCCGGCTGCCGACTATACAGCTAATGGAGTTATTCTTCCTATAAAACTGGAAGATAATTATCTGGGTTATTATAACGGAGAAAATAATATCTCATTTTTAGGTGATTATGAAGGAACAAAATGGGGTATAGATATCTATGGATCCCTTGAGTTTTCTCTATCTGCTGATAAATCTCCGGCAAATCCCTGGCATGAGTATTTGACATGGACTGAGGATGATCCCTCGGGAACGCATTTTCTTGATTCGGAATTACTTGAAAAAAAACTTGTATTAACAGTTGGTGTTTCCCGCTTATTAACTGAGTTGGGACTGGAAAACTTTAAATTGAGTACAACACTTGAACTAGGGTATATCCGGAATGTACTTAAACTTGTTGATGTCCCTCTTGGATCTGAGTCCCCTGTTAACGATATACGGTACTGGGCTCCCTCTACAGAAAACCAGACCCTTTTCTCATTATCAGTTGGCTCAGTTTACACATTTTAAGTATTATAATTTTTGAAATCGCCGTTATCTCAGGTTCAGATACCATGATCATGATGAGGGAAAGAGAATGTCGAAACAGAAATTGAATATTATACTGATTATACCGGCAATTCTTTTAACTATAGTTTATCAGGGGTTTTCAGATAATTCTTTCAGAAATAATTATCAGAGAATAATTCCTCTTGATTCGGAAATATATTCGTTAATTGAATTTATTTCATTGGAATCTAAAAAGTCGCTTTTATCTGATATAAAACCATGGTCGGAAGCGGAAGTGTTAAACGTTCTTTCACAAACTGACGAAGAAGATCTGTCAGAAGCCGGAAAGAGAATATACCAGCGAATTAAAAAATTGTTGGAGAAAACTCCTCTTTATAGTGAAGATAATTTTGCTGTCGATGTTTCTATTGAAACCGCAATAGAATTATACTTTCATACTGCAGAAGATGAATCTGAATGGCAGTATGGTTACGAGCAGAGGCTTTCGGTATTTGCCCTGCCAGTTGAGGTATGGTTTAATGATAGTTTTTATGGATATTTTGAACCGGAGTTGAGAGAAAGCAGGTTTCTAATAACTGCAGAGGACGAAAGCGGTAATTATACTGGAAATATTTCAAATATTCCCGGTTCTGTTGCCGAATGTGCTTATCACTTCCCATTCAGGGCCTTTATTTCTTTAGGAGGATCTAACTGGAATTTTCAGGCAGGGCGGGACCAGCTGGAATATGGCAATGGAGAATCAGGTAAACTCCTTTTATCTTCCTACTCCGATTACTATGATTTTATGAAGTTGAAAGGCTTTGTCGACAATATTTCTTTTACATGGACTTATGTTAACCTCGAAAGCTGGCTTACCTTGAATGAGGATGATGGAAAACAGAGAGCCTTTGTAGACCATGTTTTCGAAATAAAACCCTTTGATATGCTCAGCCTTTATGTTAATGAATCTATAATACTTTATGGGCAGAATCCGGAAATTCAGTTTGTAAATCCCTTACTAATCTATCATAACCTTTTCATTCGTGAAAATGCCAATAGTCTGTTAACTCTTGGTTTTGACCTGAATCCGGTTTCCGGTATAAAATTTTACGGCGAATATGCATTGGATCAGTTTCAGACTGCTCTTGAACAAGACCTCTACGGTGCAGGAGTTACAGCCACTCCCAATGCCTATGGTTATATGCTGGGAGTTAATGCAGCAGTATCTGGTGGAGAAGGTTACTTATCAGGGAACTTAGAGTATGTTTATACGAGTCCATGGCTCTATATCCGTGAAAATGAACAAATATCATTTATCTGGAGTCAGCGTGAAACAACCGATGTTCTTAAAGCCAGGGTATTTGTAAAAAAACCTCTGGGATATTTATACGGTCCGGATACAATAGCCTTTTCCGGAAATATTAAATATTCTTTACCTGGTACATTTTCCGCCGGTCTGGGAATTGATTACATAATAAAAGGTGAAAATAGTCTTGAAACCGAATATCAGGAGACAAAAGAAGCAGCTCTGCTTAAAACTCCCTCCGGGACAGCAGAGAACACACTTATTTTCGATATAAGCGGAGAATATCAGTTTTTCACTTTCTTCTCTGTAAGAGCTAATATATGCTTCCTAAACATTTCAAACTGGAACCATCAATCAGGAACCTCCTTTTTTGATTTTCAAAATGTGTTAAGTTTTATATTCAGGATATAGGGGAATAGAATAGTAAGTAACATAGAATTTCAACTTGATACAAGTATTGATATTTTAGAGGATCTTGTTTTTTTTGATGAAATTCAGGATTGTTCAAGGGCTATTACAAGTTTAAAATACTTTTATGAGGAGCTGCCACAGCTTGCACTTGTCTGCGCCGGGTCTTTACCTGGTGTAGTTCATTCAGATTCAGCATTTCCTGTAGGTAAGGTATCATTTCTGTATCTATATCCTCTTTCATTCCAGGAGTTTATCTGTAAGGATCAGGTTCAACTGTACTCCTGGATAAACAATACTTCTGAAGTTGAATTTGTAAGAGAGATAGATGGTGTGGCAATTCCTATTGAAGTAAAGGCAGGTTTGTCGGGGAAACTAAAAAGTCTGAATATTTTTTATCAAAAATATAAATCAGGATATCGGCTCCGATTGAGCAGTCGTCAATTAGAGATTAATGACGAAGCAGGGATGCATAGTTACCCTCTTTATCTTGCCGGCAGATTTCCTTTAAATTAGAAGGAATAGAAATACTGAATCCTTGCCTGATATCTGGTATTTATATCAAATATCATTTATTATGTTTCTGTTCAAACTCTAAAATAAATATGGAGAAATTTCGTGTATAAAATAAAAAATATTGGTATATCCCTAATATTACTGTTAATTACCATTAGTATTTCTTACTCCCAGGAAATCCCAGACCCTGCACCCACCGAAGTAACAGAACTGGAACTGGGAGCACTGGACCTGAATACAAAAGTAAACCTTGCAATAACAACTCCGGATTATCCCGTTACACCTGGAGATATTTATATATTAAATTTCTTCAATTCAATAATATCAAAATCGATAATTTTAAGAGTATCGAGTGATGGATCAGTTGATATTTCGTCGTTTGGATTGGTAAATTCAAAAGGAATGCTTTTTACAGATTTCATAAAAGTGGTAAAATCCAAAATAGATGAGTCCTACGAAGGTACTCATACTCAAATTACGATCCGGTCTGTTGGTTCATTCCAGGTCCAGATTAAAGGTGAGGTAAAAGAATCCCGTATGGTTAGCGCCTGGGGTCTAAGCAGGTTAAGTGAAATTGTTTATGCGAATAAAACCGGATATGCCTCAATAAGGGATGTAACTGTAATAGATAGTGATAATAAAGAGCATCATTATGACTTATTCAGATCAAAGCGCCTGGGACAGCTGGATCAGGATCCCTATGTCCAGCCAGGAGATAAAATTATTCTTTCAAAATATAAGAAGCAAGTCAATATCTCAGGAGAGGTAAGAAGACCGGGAACATATCAGCTTTTGCCAGGGGATACTCTTGCAGATCTTCTTGAAGCGTATGGAGACGGATTAACGCCCTATGCAGATGGAGAAATTGAAATAACCAGATGGCAGCAGGCGGATACAATTCCCAGGAAAGTAATATACTTAAGTTCTGTTGAAAAGGATTTTAGAGAATTTGAAATTACTAATCTTGACAGCATAAAAGTAAATTCGAAAGCAAGTGAACATCAAATAGTGTTTTTTGAAGGGGCTGTTGATGGGAGTAGTTCTTCGGTAATAAAATATGCAATCAGAGATGGAGAACTGCTGTCTACAGCAATTCGTTCTTTGGAAGATAAATTACCCAAAGAAGCTGATCTGGAAAACACCTACATCGAAAGAATTTCAGAATCCCGATTAATACCAGTAAATTTGATAGAACTGCTTTATAACAATAATAATGATTCAGATCTAGTTTTGATACATGATGATAGAATTGTTATTCCATTCAGGCAGTACTTTGTAAATATAAGCGGAGAAGTAAATTCCCCTGGACGCTATGCCTATATACCTAATAGAAGCTGGTCATATTATGTGAATATGGCGGGAGGGTTTAATAACTTGACTCATTCAGGAAATAAAATACAGATTTTTGATTATAAGAATAAAGAAAAGGATACAGAAAATGTAATTCTACCTGAAGATACAATAATAGCCCCTAATAATGACATTCTGGATAACGTCAACAGGTACACAGTTTTTATTGGTGTTGTTTCGTCGGTGGTTACATCAATTTTAACTGTAAGTTTGTTAATGGGACAATAGTATATTAGAGTAAAAGCGAATTTATGGAAAGACAAAAAAATATAATCGTATGATTATACAAAAATATTTAAAGTATAGGAGCCATTATGAAAAAAACTGGAATTGTAATTATGGTAAGCCTGTTGCTGTTCGCTGCAAATATTGGTTTATTTGCAAATGAGACTGACAACCAGGTACTGGGAATCGAAGTAGGGATGGTTGCAGGATATAGATTGTCTGATAATGCAATTGTGTCAGGACAGAATTTTTCACTGAATATAACTGTATCAGAGAAAGTTCAGGTTGGTTTTAATTCGCTATCTATTGCTGGTGCAACACCTGTTGTTACGAATGATTATGCCTTTTTAAAGATTAGCTATTTTATGAGTCCAAAACTGGGATTAAATATTCTTGCTGGTACCGACGGTACGAATCCGGCAACAGGAGCTGGAATATTTTATAATATTTTGGAAGATAAGGATGCTGAAGGTATATCCACAGCTTTTAAACTGCGAATCGACTATGTTTTTGATTCTGTCGCAGGACCTGCAGCGGGAAGCGTAGCTCTGGGTTTAAGCGCATCATTCGGACTATAAAAAAGGAGATTAACATTGAAAAAATTCTATATTATATTTCTTTTCACTGTACTTCCCTTAGCTCTTTTTGCACAAAATGAAAGTCGGAATGCAGTAATGGGAATAGAAAACGGCGTTATTTTTGGATATAATCTGGGGACAAGTAATATTGGGAGTGGAAATTTTGTTTCACTTAATCTAACAGTATCAAAGAACGTTGAGACTAGTTTTACATACATAAATGGTGATGGAGTAAATTTTTATAATTATAATTTGCTTGGAATCAGCTACCTTTTCAGCAGTAAGCTCGGATTGAATATTTCTGTTGGACAGAAAACTTTACCAGCTCCGGCAGCAGCAGTTGCAGGAACAGGTATATATTATGCAATTTTTGAAAAGGTATTTGATAATACAATAAATACTGATTTCAAGTTTAAGTTGAATTATTTATACGATTTTACAAATGGAGTTGAAGCCGGTGTTCTTTCTTTTTCTCTGTCCGGAAGTATAGGTATATAGTTATTGGAATGTGGAGAGTTAGGGTTTTATTCTCCATAATCGGTCTATCACAGATATAGTTTAAATGTTGATATTATAAAATTCCAATTAGTGCAGTATATATCTGTTTATGATATATACTGCACTAATTGCTAAAGTGCCGCCAGTTATTGTCCTTATTATTTATTGCTTCCGGACATTCCTACCTTTTTGTCAGCTTCAACATTTGTTTTTATCCAGACATTACCGCCGATTATCAATGGGATGAAGGGTCAGGTATTTAATTGAGTTCCAAAGTCTTTCGTGCTATAGTTTTTACTATTTTTTATTTCAAATTTGTGTGACTAACCCAATTTAGAAACTACAGGGAATTAGATGTTAGCAAGATTATCTCGATTTTTTCTTTTATTGGTAATTATTTCTACCAGTTTTCTCTATGCCGATAATGAGCCAGGTCTAACCGGTTTTGCTTATGGAATAGCAGAATATTCAGATGTTGGAAATCTGTTGGAAAAACCGGTAGAAATATCCAGTTTTGCAGAAAAAGATGATTTGACAGGTTTAACTATCCTTAATTCAGATTATTATATGATATCCAAAGTTCCGGTATCTGCACTCTCATCACTTCTAATTGATCTCGATTGTGCTTCTGAAATATTTGATAGAATAATATACTCTAAAGACTTTACACCGGAAAATACAATTAAGTACTATCATATTCAGGAAGTTCATGCTTCATATAAATTCTTTGGAATAGGTACAGAATACAGGTATAAAGTAAAAGTCTGTTTCGATATAGTTTCCGAAACTGAGTTTGCCATGAGATGGGAACTTTATGATCCCATGGACAGCGGGCTGGCAGATTTAAGAGGTTCCTGGTATTTAAAAGAATTAAATATTGACGGAGAGGCATACACTTATTTGCGGAGCTTCGCATCCACAAAATTAGAAAGGACGCCTCCCGGCCTGCTGTTTTTTACACGGAATTTTGGAAAATTTGAGATAAGAAAAACATTTAAGAACCTGCTTTCATATTTATAGCATAGGGACATGTCATTTTTAAAATATATATATTCAAATGATGGTATATTAACAGTATAATTTTTACAAGGGATGTTTTTACTGGATTTAAGACTGTTTGTTAATTATATATACAGCACTTACAGCCAATGCACCTCCAACAATTGTAGAGACCTGCGGTATTTCGTTTAAAAATATAAAACTGAATAAAAGTGCCATACCGGGTACTATAAATGTAAATGAACCGGCTTTTGCAGAACCCATGATTTTAGAAGCATAAAAATAGATGCCTCCTGCAATTGTCCCTGCTAAAACTGAAAGATATACGGTATTAATCCAGAAACCGGTTGAATACTGCTGCCAGTTGAAAATGTCTTTATTCCATATCATCGGGACAGTAATCAGAATAGCTATAGTGTACATAAGCAGATTAAATTCCCACAGGGAGACTGTTTTTTGAATCTTGTGTCCTAAAGCTGTTACTAATGCCCATAAAGCTGCTGCAGCTACAAAAATAAGATTTCCCCCGTCTATAAGTTCATTCATGGAGTACTTCCATGGTTCAATTAGAATGATTCCTCCTATTAGACCAAGCAATATTCCAAACCAGCAGTGTAGAGGGAATTTATTTCTGTATATGGCAGCTCCAAAAATAAATCCGATCAGTGGGTTAAGAGTTGTAACTATCACTCCTCCTTTTCCGGCAAGACCGGAGGTAAGACCCAGGATAAACATCGTATTATATCCGGTAAGAACTATTGCTGACAGGATAATCAGACCTGCAAGGGCTGGATTCTTTAGTATCCGTGTAAGTCCTTTATATTCAGTATCTTTTCTAATACTAATTAGATAAATGGCAAGGTAACAAACAGATGTAATTACAAAGCGCCAGAATATAAACTGAAAATGCAGTGATCCTCCACTGATTAATTTTCCTGATACCCAGCTTCCGGCCCATATCGTCATGGTTATAAACATATAAAAAAATAATTTTTTATTCATGAATCTGAAAGTTAGCAGAAATAGAAAGATGTGTAAAGTAAAAGGGGAAACAGGGAGCAGTGTTAATTCCGGCTATTCCTATGGTCGTTCCAGGAGCTACATCCGATTTTAACCACACGTTTCCTCCAATAACTTAAAGCACCAAGGGTTACACCCTGGTATAATTTAACATTTTTTCCAATTTGTGTCGTTTCGCCAATAACAACACCTGTCCCTACTTGATTCTGTACCCCTGGGTAAATTAATCGTGTATCAAATGTTTATTTTCATTTTAATTATAGTGTAACAAATATTTTTTTATGGTATAATGTGGCGACTATATAAAAAAAGAAGGGGAAATATTATGA
>JAUVLL010000158.1 GCA_030600745.1 Spirochaetaceae bacterium
GTAATATCACCAACTTTTTATTTTTTTCTGATCATTATCATCTGATTTCAAAACAACCCGAAAGAGTTAAAAATTGAAACTCAAGGAAACAAAAACTATAGATCACCAGCTATACTTGTTAAATTCAGATTTTCTGATATACTTAAAGAGGAAGAAATAATTAAATATTATCTAATAGTTTATCCGGGAACAGATGACCGTACTACTTCAGACGGAATTGCTATAGTTTCATACAATATTTTTATAAAACGGCTCTGGAATGGGGACTATATATCGTAGAAATCCTATTTACTCCTCTTCCAGATCCGGTAAAAAATCAACAATTTGCAAAACATTTTCCGGAGCCTCACATTGAACCATACTCTCTGCAAACGGCAGTATATCTCCGCTAAACTTTGAGGAACCATCCGTAAAGATCAGTTCTCCATCCTTATGGAATGCTGTAAATTTCTTCCCAATAGCAAGGGTTATTTCGTACCAGGTTTCAGGTTTCAGATCAATTTTCATAATTTGCCTTTTCATAACAATTCAAGTTGTTCAGGTTGTAGATTCTTCTGCCTTCAGCTTATCTTATCCCGATGATTCTGTCTTCAAATTTTGCATATAAAATAACAATTAACCGGTTTTTTTGTTTTCCATCTGGAACAGTCATAATAAATTCAGGTATACTTAAATCTATTATGATTAAAGGGAAAGCAATAATAAATAACAACGCAGGTATTCATGTTCGGCCCTCCGGAGTAATTATTGGGGAGATTGGAACTTATAAGGGAGAAATTCTCTTTTCTATAAACGACACTACAGTAGAATTAACCAGTGTAATGTCACTTCTTACATTAGGCTTAATGAAAGGTGATGAAGTTGAGATTTCAGTTACAGGCTCTGATGAAGAGAAGATATGCACTAAGGTAAAAGAACTAATGGAACGTATATACGATTTCCCACCCAGACAGTAACAGTGAACAGTGATCACTGTATATAGGAGGACATATGGCAAAAAAAATTGTAATCGGTGCAGATCACGGAGCATTTGAACTAAAGGCAAAAATAATTAAACATCTAAAGAGCTGCGGTTTTCAAGTAAAAAACATGGGTGTTGATACATCCGACTCTGTCGACTATCCCGATATGGCAGAAAAAACATGCAAAGAATACCTTTCCGGCAACTATGATTTCGGAATAGTCTGCTGCGGGACAGGCATTGGTATAAGTATATCGGCCAATAAGGTGGATGGAATTCGCTGTGCACTTCCCCAGAATATCTTTGGAGCGGAGATGTCAAAACTACATAACAATGCAAACTTCATTGCCTTCGGGGGCAGAATAGAATACCAGGATTCTGTAACCGATATGCTGGATGCTTTTATTGATGCTGAATTTGAGGGCGGACGACACCAGAGACGTGTTGACAAGATAATGGGTTTGGAGGCTTAAAAGGGTATACCAGCTACAAGGATAATATTAGCGTAAATAGACGAATAGTCATTAAAAACGGTGGTATACACAAAGTAATTGAGACTACAGATGAGGAAAAAACGATTCTTACAGAAATAGAAGAGCTTGATAGAAGAAAGATCATGTTAATGAGGGAAAAATTAAGAAATATTTTGCATTTTTACATTCCATGGTCTATATTTAGCAGTAGATAATATATTTACCAGAAGAAACCTACTTTAGGGTTGGGAGTAACGTATTTCCGGATATAGTAACATATATACTTTAGAGGTCCTTCAAACAGGGATTTTCTTAGATATTGATAGGAGGATGTTATGCGAAAAACAAAATTTCTGACCATTGCAGTTATTCTTATACTGGCAATGGTCATTCCAGCAGCAGCAGATCAGCTTGAACTTGGGATGTCCTTAACGCCTGTTGCTCCGGCAGAGGATGAGAATGATCCCAATTATGATCCTAATCAGCGCTTTGTCCTGCCTGGTTTTCATGTAGGCTATAGATTTGCCTATATTGGTTATATTTCATGGGACTCTTATGTAATGCCCCCGGAATATATAACCAAAATGACTGCCATTTATGATGAAACAACTGATGTATATCAGGCTGGTCCATTTAGACCGGGATTTCTGAATACATGGAATATTGGTGCTAAATTAATACTGGGTCCATTGGTAGGTTACACAACAGTTGGTTTAAACTCAATTTATGTATATAAGCAGGCAGAGTTTGAATATATGGGTGAAGAGTTTAAAAGTGATTTTGGTGCTAACTGGAAGGTTGGAGCAGGTTTAAAATTTGGAGACTGGGGTCTTTCCCTGGATATGATGGCACTTTTCCCAAGCTTTGATACTATGCAGAGAGACTTGCAGGATCTTTTCGGAGATGATGAAGTACTGTCTGATGCTGCTGCAGAAAAAATTCAATTTATACCGTCGCTTGTTGCGACCCTGTATCTTTAAGGAGGTAGAAGATGAAAAAAATAATTTTTGTTTTAGTAATTCTTGCAATACTCCTTTTTTCAGGGTGTGATGAAATGCTTGAGGTTTTTTATCCGGAATTCGCTGATGATTATGATGGAAATAATGTTTTTGATATTGATTATAAACTAGGTGACTTTCATTATGGAGTCCTTGTAGGTTCTGGTCAGCCTCTTCTGATATCAATGTATAATGTTGGTGATAATCCAATGGATGGTGATACAGCTATTGAGACAATCCATTTTTATGACAAAGCTGGTTTGTGGACATTCTTTCCTGATGATAAAAGTTATGATGTATGGATCTGGTGTGATGTTAATAATGACGATACAGTTAACGCAGGTGATTTTAGAACAACCAGCCCTGTCAACATTGATTTTGAAGGATCAGAAGGTTATGACTATGAATATGTAGATCCTTCATCATTTGAATCTGTTTCATAGTAAGTTCTTCATATTGCAAATAGACCAGCCTTCGGGCTGGTTTTTTATTTTTTCAAGATATAGTTTGAAGCAAAAACCCATTTTACCCAGTACTGATAGTAAATTAACAATTAATATGTTATATTGGAAGGAGAAGGGAAAATGATGATTACTCAGGAAGATTTATCACAGATAACAGAACATATACACGGCCAGTTCAACCAGTGGGTAAAAACCAGCCGGGTGTCCACCCATACAAGAGATTATGAGATGGAGCACTCAGAGAGACTGGTGAGAGTGGAAGAAAGTGTTAAAAACTCTATCGAGTTAATGCAGCAGGGTTTTAACCTGATGGAAAGACGTTTTGAACAGGTTGATAAACGTTTCGAACAGGTTGATAAACGTTTCGAACTAATGCAAAACAGTATAGATAAGCGCTTTGAGAATGTAGAATCACGATTATCTGAATTATCCCGAAGAATGTTTCAGTTTATGATCTGGTCTTTCGGATTTACAGCTACCTCGGCTGGAATAATAATTGCAGTATTAAAGTTATGAGAGAGAGTTAACCGTAAGTTATAATCACTTAAGACTCTGTATACGCAGCAGATCCACATAATATTTACGAATTAGCCCCATTCCCCTGTGAATGGAGAGCAGATCCCTCCCCTCTGCAACTCCAGACATAACATTTTTAAGTTCATTTACAGATAGGTATTCGCTCAAAGCCTGGAAAACCTGCAGCTGTTCAGACTTATTTAAAGAATTAAGCCAGGCATCAATATCTTCTAAAAACACAAATTATTCTGGTATTTCGTTAAAAGGGACTGGAAGAAGCTCCTTAAGAAGCATTTTCTTTTCTATTCCTTTTGGACTGGCAAGATAGATGGGAAAGTCCGGAGGGCAAAACTCAGAAAAAACCTGTAGGCATAATGCACAGGGAGGGGATGCTGGATCTGATCCGGTAACAACAACACAAAATTCATATTCCACCTTACCCAGAGCTGCTATAGAACTTACAATAGCTGTTCTTTCGGCACAGATAGTGCCGCCATAACTTGCATTTTCAACATTACACCCTGAAAATATTTTATCATTATTCTTTATAGCCAGGGCAGCGCCAACCTTAAATTCAGAATATGGTGAATAGGCATTTTCTCTGGCTTTAAGGGCTATTTCAAAAGCTTTATCTAATTTTTCCATGTTGAATATATTATTACATTTTCACTGAATCTGTACAGACGTTGCATGCAACGTCTCTACAAATTCTTTTGAACTTCTGTTTTTATTACGTCATATGGCTGCGCACCCGTAAGTCTCATAACACTCTCACCGTTTTTAAACATCATAATTGTAGGAATACTCTGAATTTGATATTTTGCGGCAGCAGATTGTGCGTTATCCACATTTATTTTAATTGTTATAAGCTTTCCGGAGAAATCTTTTGCAACTTTCACTACTGCAGGGGACACCATTTTACAGGGGCCGCACCAGTCTGCATAGAAATCTACAAGAATTGGTTTCTTTGATTTTTTAACAAGATTAAAAAATGACTTGGGCTTTGTTTTTTCACTCATAATAATGCTCCATGCAGATAAGATAGTAAATAAAATGATAAATGAAAAATTAATAATGAAAAATTAATAATAAGGAGGGAGAAACGGAGAAAGGAGGCTTGATAGCGTTAGTTATATCTGTACAAACTCTGAAAGGGGGTGGTTTTTTAATGATATGATAAGATTTTCTTGCATTTTCATTTTGCATGAACTACAATCAATATAGAATTGATAAAAAAC
Source organism: Spirochaetaceae bacterium (assembly GCA_030600745.1). Classification (GTDB taxonomy): domain Bacteria; phylum Spirochaetota; class Spirochaetia; order B11-G9; family B11-G9; genus JAJRQE01. The sequence goes on from JAUVLL010000158.1 coordinate 4,651, forward strand.
TGGTTGAATATGGTTATCCATGACTATGTATAAAAGTTTTAAAAACAACAACTGTCAGTGTTCTATACCAACAGGATGGATGAGTATTTCTGTCAACTTTTGTTATGGAGAAAATACCAAAAATGGATATTAATGAAGAACTGGATGAAATAGCTTTTCACTCTTATGCCGGCTATGTCGAAGGTAAGCTGCTGGTCTCCTCCCTTAATTTGGATAAATTGGTTGACCTTTCCACCGATATGGTTGTGGAACTTACACGGGTAGAGATGGGATGTCTGATGTTCTATAGCGAAAAGACCCGGGAGCTAAGCATTGAAGCATGCAAAGGATTGAAACTTAAAAAGATCAGGAAAAAAGCAATTATAAAAACAAAAAACGATGTAATCAAGTGGATTGTTGAATGGAAAAAACCGATCCTGCTTCCCGAATTGGATAAGTCTGGCATAAAAGAGTTTTTCCTGACAATTTCAGAAGAGATTGGATACGGGATTGTCCTATCCGTTCCCCTGGTGGCGAAAGGTAAACTAATAGGTCTGTTTAACCTTGGAGAGAAAGAATCAGGGAAGCCTTTTTACAAGAAAGACCTTCAGATGTTATCCACTATCTCCGGCCCTATTACGATTGCTGTGGAGAATGCAAAATTATACGAGAATCTGCACAAAAGCTATTTTAGCACAGTCAGTGCCCTGGCCGAGGCTATAGAGACAAAGGATCCTTATACAAGGGGTCATTCCGAACGGGTTTCCAGGTACGCTGCCGTTATAGCCGGAGCTATGAATCTTCCTGCTTTCGAAATAGAGGGTATCCGGGTTGCAGGTATCCTGCACGATGTAGGCAAAATTGGGCTTCCGGAAGGGATCCTTTTAAAGTTCGCCCCCCTGACCGATGCTGAATTCAACGTTATCAAGGAGCATCCTGTTGTCAGCGCCAGAATAATAGATCGCGCCGAGTTTCCCTGGGAGGTTAAGTTATTTGCCCGCCACCATCACGAACGGTATGACGGAAGCGGATATCCGGACAAACTCAAAGGAGAGGAGATCCCCCTTGGTGCCCGTGTTTTGGCTGTAGCTGACACCTATGAGGCATTAATGGCAGACAGACCCTACCGCAGAGGATTTCCAAAGGAAAAAGCCTTAAAGATAATTAAAGAAGTAACCGGTACCCAGCTTGACCCGGAAATAGTTAAGGTGTTCCTTAACCTGGCGGAAAAAGAAGAGATTTAAAGGAAAGCTATACGGTATGGAACTCACAGAAGAACCATGGTTTTCAGTACTCATAAAAAGTATGCTTAAAGAAAGAGGCCTTGACTTAAGCCAGTACAGGGAAAAGTGTATGAAACGCAGAATAGATGTGAGGTTGAGGGCAACCGGAGCACATACCTACCCGGAGTACATGGCTTTCCTGAAAAAAGACCCCTCGGAATACGACCGGCTGTTTGATACTCTTACAATCAATGTAACCGATTTCTTCAGGGATAAAATCGCATACAGGGTAATCGAAAAAGAGGTTATCCCTGAATTGCTCTTATCGAAGAAAAAAAAGGGAATGAAAATAATCCGCATCTGGAGCGCCGGGTGTGCCAGCGGTGCAGAACCCTACTCCCTTGCTATTTTATTTCACCAGATATTGGAAAAAAGACCAGGCGATTTTCTTATTTCCATCTATGCTACGGATATCGACAAAAAAGTCATAGAAAAGGCAAAAATGGCCGAATATGAAGCAGGTGCAGTCTCTAAGGTTGATGGGAAAATTCTCAACCGGTATTTCAACCGGGACCTGAAATACACTCTGAAAGAAGAGATAAAACAGATGGTTAAATTTAAGCGTCACGACCTGATAAGCGAAAAACCTCTTTCCCATCTTGACATTATTATGTGCAGAAACCTGTTGATATATTTTTCAAGGAATTTGCAGGTAAAACTCTTCAACAGGTTTTATGAGGGTTTGAATCCAGGGGGATACCTGGTACTGGGGAAAACCGAGAGCCTGGGCGGAGACGCTGCAGAGCTTTTTAAGCCGATAAGTATTAGAGAGCGCATCTATCAAAAAAGATAGATACCGAGGAGGAAAAAATGCAAAGGACAATCGGAAGGAAATTATTCCTGGGATTTGCCTCAATTACTATTTTAGCCATAATAGTGGCCGGAACGGCCTTTATAAATCTCGATAAGATCAATGAAGCCTCCCGTACAGTCAGACAGGCAACAGCAATAACTGAGCACATCCTGGAAATCAGAATAGAAGAGAAGAATTACCTCCTGTGGCATGATCAGAACTACATTGACACGCTTAAAGAACTTATGGCCCACCTGGACGAGCATATTACTGACTGGAAAGTAGAGGTCCGCAGTAATGTGGCCATTACCGGCCTTGACAGAATAACAAATTCGCTTGAAGCATATGAAAACTTCTTTGGTAAGGTGATAAAAAACCACGAGCTTGTCGAAGAATTAATGAGCAAGATGCGACTTGCCGGGCGTGATTTGCAGGAGGCGGCCCCGGTAAAAGTTAATAGCGGCGAATTGATCATCTCCCTGTTGGAAGCTCGAAGAGAGGAGAAGAATTACCAGATATACCGGGAGAAAGAGCTCCTGACAGGTGAAAAAACATATCAGGAAAAATTTCAGGATGCCATAAAAAGGCTGAAAGATGCAGCAGGCGATGATCTTAAAATCAACGACTTGGCTGATCAATATGTGCTCAATTTTAACGATCTTGCAGCGGCTTATGAATACACGGATGAGTTGATTGTACGTATGAGAGAGGAAGGCCAGGCTATTCAAGATATATCCCGTGAGATTAAAGACATGGCCTGGGCAAGAATAGCAGCAGCCCAGACAGCGGCCGGTACTATTATGT
>JAUVLL010000131.1 GCA_030600745.1 Spirochaetaceae bacterium
TTTCAGTTCCGAGTATATTATTTTTAATTAAAATTTGCAGATAAATCCATTCATCAAGCTTTTCCATGGATCCTTTTATTATTAAGTCAGGTAATTCTGACTTTTCAGTTTTAAATATATTTAAAGTTGTTTTATCGATACAAAAGTGTATTGGAACAGATGATTTCCGGACGGGGATATCTCCATATTCAAAATTATCAAGCTGCTGCTGTTCCTTCTTTACTTTTTCTGCCAGAGATATGTAATCATCCTTGTTGTAGTTCCCTGAAAACCAGTATTTGTTGTATTTTTCTAATAATTCAGAAAGTTTAAGTAAATGTTCTTTTCTGATACTTTCAATATAGTTGTTGTTAAGTATATTAATTTCACTTTCTGAATATATATGTTCATTGGCATTTTGTAATCCGTGATATAACATTTCCGGTATACTATTTGCCATATGCAGATAGTTATCTTCTATTCCATACATAACTAACGGTTCAAATCCAATAGTAAATTCATCAACTTCAGTTGCCTGAATATTATTTGAAACAAAAAAGATTATCAATAAAATATAGATATTCTTACTTATCATTTATTCCAGCAGCTTTGGAAACAGAAGATAATATTCTTTCCGGGAGAAAAGGTTTTAATATAAAATCTCTTGCACCAAACTGAATTGCTTTGATAATATATTTTTGCTGACCCAATGCAGAGCACATTATAACTTTAGCACCAGGATCATACTGTCTGATGCGCTTCAGTGATTCCAGACCATCCATAACAGGCATTGTAATATCCATCAGTACAATGTCAGGTTCCAACTCCATATACATTTTTACTGCTTCCAGACCATTCTCTGCTTCACCAAGAACAGACATATTCGAGTTTTCAAGTATTTGTCTGATTGCATCTCTCATAAATGAAAGATCATCTACCAAAATTATCTTTATTGGCTCCATTACATACCGGACCAATTCCATTTAAGATAGGATTCAATAAAACTATCAATTTTACCATCCATAACTGCCTGTATATTTCCAACTTCATATTTTGTTCTATGATCTTTTACCATGGAATACGGGTGAAATACATAAGAGCGAATCTGATTACCCCAGGAAATATCCTTCTTTTCCTTTGCATGTTTTTCCTGTTCCTTTTCCTTTTCCGCTGAATAGAATTCAAACAACCGGCTCTTTAACACCTTCATTGCTGTTGCTTTATTTTTATGCTGACTTCTCTCATTTTGACATTGGACTACTATCCCTGTTTCCAGGTGAGTCAGTCTAACAGCTGAATCAGTTTTATTAACATGCTGACCACCGGCACCTGAAGCACGATATGTATCAATTCTAATATCATCAGGTTTAATTTCAAATTCAATTTCATCTTCGATCATTGGTGAGCAAAAAACAGAAGCAAAGGTTGTATGACGTCTTGCACCTGAATCAAATGGAGATATTCTAACAAGACGATGGACACCCGTTTCTCCCTGTAAATTACCATAGGCATAATCACCATCCAGTTGAATAGTAACAGATTTTACACCTCCTTCCGCTTCCATCAAGTCAATTATCCTGATTTTATAGTTATGTGTTTCCGCCCAGCGTGAATACATTCGCAGCAGCATATTAACCCAGTCACAAGCTTCAGTACCACCTGCTCCTGAGTGAATAGTCAAAAATGCACTTTTACTGTCATGTTTACCGTTAAGTAATTCCATAAATTCAAGCTGCTCATATTTCTTTGAGATTACCTGTAGATTTTCTTCTATATCGTCAGTTAATGATTCATCTTTCTCTTCGGCAGCAATTTGAAACAACTCATACATATCATCGAACTGCAATAAAAGAGTTTCCCATGGGGTAAGCCTTTTTTTTAATTTATTAAGTTTACCCATAACTCTTTCTGAATTCTCTCTGTTATTCCAGAAACCTTCTGAAAAAGATTCTTTTTCCAGTTTTTCTATAGATGCTTTAATTTTATCAGAGTCAAAGACGCCCCCAGGTTTCATAAATTCTTGCTTTGAGCTTGTTTATTTCATTTTCAAAATCACTTAACATATAATTACCCCGTATTTAGAAAAAATACTATTTTTATTTCTTTACAATGACCCTTCGCCATTTTTTCTCACGCAATGTGGTAATAACCATTGTTTCATTTAAAGGATACTGGTACATTCTAACAGAATCGTATGCATCTGTGCGTCTGTCTATATCTCTTTTCAACCTGGCCAGTTCTTTTTCTTTTATTGTAACAGATTCATGCAGTGTTTCAAATATCTGTTTAAATCCATACTCCATAAGAAGATGATTTACCGCAATCTTATTATCATCATCTGATATTTCACATACAATTGATACAAACATATCTATATAATATTAAGAAGTATTTTTTCTGTCAAACCCTTAATCCCCTATTGATGTAAATCTATTTAACCGATATTTTTACAGTAATGAAAAAAATATATTTATTATTATTCTTTTTATCCACTATTCTGTTCTCCGGGCATGCTGAGGAGTTTCAGAATCATTATGTTTCAAAGCTTGCAAGTGTTGCTGAGGAATATCTTATAAGGCTCTCGTGGATCGATTCACCGGAAAATGTTAAAAAATATATTGTGTACAGGCATACATTTGAAATAAATAACAACAATTTTAAGGATGCACAACTTATTGGTGAAGTAAATACCGGTAATGAATATTTCATTGATTATCCGGAAACACCTGGAAAATATTATTATGCAGTTCTGGCATTGGATTCTGAAAATAAACCTTATAATTTATTTATTCCCTACAAAAACATTACTTCCATACCCGCCAATATTCTTTCTGTTTCTTCTCCTGATGCACTTGCAACCGTAATCACTGATATTGCGACAGTATCAACAGAAAACACAGTAGAGCTTAGTTTTAAAAGTTCAAAAGCGGATAGGTATCTGATTATCTATAGAAGCACTCACCCTATTGTTAAATATAAGTATCTTGTGCAAGCTTCACTTATTGCAACAATACCTTCTTCAAATGTAAATTATATCGATCACCCTATTCCCGGTATTTCATACTATTATGCTGTTATGGACTCGGAACTTGCAAAATCAGGCAGGTATTTATTTAATCCAGGCAGGAATCTAACAGAATACAGTGTAATAGTCGATCAAGGAGTTTCTTCTCTGGAAATTGAATCACGGGGAACTCTAAGAAACCAACCACTTCCCTATTTGGAACTTAATTCCAGTATAGATACCGGCAAAACTCTTTTAAACAACTCCTCAGAATTACCTGTTAAGTATAATTTAACTTTTGAATCCACTACAGCTGTTAATAATATTTTAAAAAATATCTATACTAACGAAAAGATTGAACTAAAACCGGTAATCCTCTCCCAGGATATTGCTATATCTGAGAATAGTGAAGAATATCAACTTAAAAGAATACTTGAGAGTGATTTTAAAAACCAAAACTGGAGCATAGCCTATGATCTTATTTCTAATCTTTTAAGAGTTCAGCACTCTGAAAATATTGAGCTTAAAGCTCATTTTTATAGAGGCCAGATACTGTTTTTTCAGAATAAATACAAAAAATCTTTCATGGAATTCATTTTAACAGGGAAAGATCTGAAAAAAGAAACAGAACCGTGGATAAACGAACTTTTAGATATATTACATGACGAGAAATAGAGACGCAATATCTTGTGTCTCTATTTTTTCTTTTCCAGCTTTAATGTTACTGAAGTTGTCCAGGTTTTATCTGATTCAATTTTTATAGGCCAGCGAAGAAGGAAACATGTTGACTGGTAGATCGCTTCAATCTTCTCCAATCGTTTTGTTATAGTTTCAACAGGGAATTCCCATAAAGAAAAATTATCTGATCCGGAAACAGACATTGTTACTTTTTTCTTTTCTTCATGTATTGTAATCTCACTTATATCATCTGCTTTAAAATATTTCTTTTCAATTTCTATCTGATTATCTGCATTACCTGTTTTTATTATTAAATTGTTAGAAGTTTTATTTAGTGAAAAATTTATTTCCGAAGCAAAGTTTGTTTTAATATCGTTTCCGGATATATTATTAATTTTATATTTTACTTGTATCGAATTTTTCTTAAAATCATAGGTCTTTAAAATTTGAAGATTATTGGAGATTCTATCTACAGTTACCGATCCTTTTGCCTTTAAATCAAGTGTTTTACGATCTCTATCAAGATCCGTAAGCGTATATTCAGCATTTACAAAAGTACCCAATTCCCTGTAATTCATACTGGCAAAATCTTTAATACTACACTCATCTTCAATAAAATGATCTATGAATGCATTCCTTGAATACCAGTCAAATCCGTTTTTTTCATGTTCTATCTCATGATAAGACTCTCTGTACCTGGACATTGTATCAAGATAATTCCACGAATTTACAAGATAATCCAATTCAAATAATACTCCACCTTTTTTATGCACATATGCGTTTATATACTGTCCCTGATATATATACTCATCTCCTCCATCAAAGTCAAAATCATGCGTACTAAGGGAAGTATGGAAAATCCCCTTTTCTCTTGTACTTTTTTCAGCATTAATTAAATGAGTGTATGCAGCTTTTCTTAAATTATTATCATATATACCCGGAAGTACATTATGCCAGTAAGGGGCATTGCATTGGCTTTTCATAATCTCTTCATGTGCATTTTTTTTCCTGATTTTATCCCTTTTCACCTGGCTTGCTAAATTATTTATATAGATCATCTTCGAATAAATAAGATTACTTTCAGAATATTTTGTGAAATTTTGTTTAAAATACCCTTCTGCAGCAGTACATGGAAAGTATACTTTTCCAACAGCTCCAAGAGTTCGTATATATCTGCCAGGATTTATTGTTTGTATACGTCTTGCATTCTCAGTTAAAAGTTCAAAAAACTTCTCAAACCATCCGCCCTTGCAGCAGGAATCAGCAGTAATCCTGCTATTCCCGTTAATCATCATTGTGCATACTTCCGAATTACCATTTTCAAGAAGTTTCAGAAGTGAATTAATTACCAGTTCCGGATCAGCAAAATCTTCAGAGAGTCCTTTATCAATTGGGAAAACATGGATGTATTTCCCCTGATCCTCGGTTATATAGACCTTTTTCAGATCATCTCCATTGATTCCCGCATTTTTAAAAACTGTATCATCAAGGAAAGTATATTCCATCCCGCTGTTTTTAATACTTGAACTTAAGGTTGGTTCCCATATTTTTTCCGGTATCCAGCATCCCCGTGGTCTTTTTCCAAAGTGTTTTCTAATGTAAGTAGTCAGATACTCTATCTGGCTTATTCTATCTTTATTTGGTATTATAGATAAAACGGGATTATAATATGGTCCGCCAATAAGTTCTATCTGATGACGTTTTATCATCTCATTAATAATTAAAAATATTTCAGGATGCTTATCCTCGAACCATTCAAGGACTACCCCGGAGTAAAAAACAGCAGCTTTTACTTTAGGGAATGCGTATAACAGCTTTAGAAACGGTCTATATGAGTTTTTATAAACTGTTTCCAACTGATCATTTGTACTACCAACAGGCTGAGTATTATAAATACCAAATGCCAGTCTAATTCTATTCATTAACTTTTTGCGTTTCCTCTACCTCAGGTATAGTTAATTCCGCTGTATCTGCTGCTATTATACACTTTGCAGGACAGCTATCCATAGCACCGCTACGGTCACCTTCCATGTCATAATTAATAGTTGCAAGAAAGTTTTCTACAACAAATCCACCTTCAGGGGATTTCTTTTCACATATTTTACACCCAATACACCCTACTGAGCAATATTTTTTTACTTTTCCACCTTTATCCAGTGAATTACATGCAACAATTGCATCTGCACTATAAGGAATCATCTTTATAGCACCGGTAGGACAAACATCTACACACTTCCCACAGCTAATACAAAGATCTTTATTAACCCATATTCGATTCTTTTCGTCCCTGCTTATTGCATCCACCGGACAAACTTTTATACAACTACCACGGGCAAGACAGCTATATTTACAATCTTTGTCTCCTCCAAACATGGAATACATGGCATTACAGTCCTCAATTCCTTTATAGTTGTATGAAAAAACTGATGTATCTCTATTACCTCTACAATGAACCTGAGCAACCATCTTTTCACCTGATGAAGCAGCCTCTTTGCCCATTATTTCTGCAATCTTCGCCAAAACAGTAGGCCCCCCGGGGCTGCATAAGTTGATATCTGCATCTTTATTAACGATACCTTCAGCATAACCGGAACAACCTGGAAAACCACATGCACCACAGTTGGCACCTGGAAGTATTTCTTCCACAGCACTAACCCTCTTATCTTTTTTTACAACGAGAAGCCTTGCTGCAATTGCAAGACCTATCCCCAGGATACCTCCCATCAGAGTTACAGAAATAAATGCATAAAATATCTTAATAAAAACCATTTGATCTCCTGAATGATGACAAAAAAGGATTTAGTTTCATCTTACTCTGCTGTCTTATAGCCCTTTTTTATCATTCTGCCTGATACTATCCAAGCAGATTGTTTAATAATGCGTTATCGAAGGCCATAAATGCCAAAGCCATAAGTCCACCGGTAACAAATGCTATAGGAATACCACGAAAAGATTTGGGGATCCATTCTAAATCCAGTTTTACTCTGATTGTTGACATTAAAAGAATTGCAAGAAGAAAACCAAGACCTGCTGCAATACCTGCTATAAAACTTTCCAGAGCATTATAATCATTTCTGACATTTATAATTGCAATTCCAAGTACTGCACAATTAGTAGTAATGAGAGGGAGGAAAATACCAAGTGCCTTATAAAGGGCAGGAGATATCTTCTGTATTACCAGTTCTACAAGCTGCACAAGTGCTGCTATTACAAGAATAAAACTTATTGTCTGCAGGAAAACTATATCCAGAGGAACAAGTACATAGTGATATATTGCCCATGAAGCAATTGAAGCCATAGCCATTACAAAAGTAACTGCAAAACCCATACCTACTGCAGATTCAACATCTTTTGAAACCCCGATAAACGGACATAAACCAAGGAACTGTGTAAGAATAAAATTATTTATAAATACAAATGTTATTATTATTCCAATATAACTCATTGTTTAACCCTCCTGATGTCTTCAATCCATGTAAACAGAGCCTTTAAAAAACCCATAACCAGAAGAGCCCCTGCGGCCAGACCAAATACCCTTACAGGAGAATCTACCAGACCCGGTACTTCAATTACACCTGAAAAACTGCCAATTGGAAAAAGAGTTATTGTACCAAGACCGAAAACTTCACGAACAAGAGCAATTAATATTAATGCAAGAGTAAATCCAATACCCATTCCAAGAGCATCCAGAATGGAAGCTTGTATTGTATTTTTGTTTGCAAAAGCCTCTGCTCTGCCCAAAATAATACAGTTGACAACTATAAGTGGTACAAAAACACCAAGACTATCGTATAATGCTGGAATAAATGCCTCCATAACCATCTCTACAATTGTTACAAAAGAGGCAATTATTACTATATATGCAGGTATTCTAACCTTCTCGGGAATAAAATCCTTTAAAAGTGAAACAAAAATATTTGATCCAAGAAGAACAAATATTACACCTGCACCCATACCTAATGAATTAATAACTTTGGTAGAAACACCAAGGGCAGGGCATAATCCAAGAACAATAATAAAAACAGGGTTCTCTTTAATCAGCCCCTTTGTAAACTCTTTAAGCACTACATTCCCCCTATTTGGCCGACAAAATCTGCAGCTTCATTTAATGCTTTTCCAATTCCAACAAAAGTTATACTTGCACCTGTTATGGCATCAGCATCTGCAGGATTTAAATGACTTTTACTGGAAGGAATAACAGAATCTTTTCCGGTACCAATATACATTTTCATATACGAAGCATTCTCCGCTTCTTTACCAAGACCCGGCGTCTCTGAATTTTCCATGAGAGCAGCTGCCAGGACCTCTCCCTCAAGAGATATTGTGGTAAGAAGTCCCAGGTCTCCAGCATAGCCGGCACCTGTAACATCAACAATATAGGCATCTATATTACCTTCATCAGATAAAGGATAGTAACCGTTTATTCCATTCTGATTATCACTTTCAACATATTGGCCAATATTCAATCCACCTGATAACTCACTGAGTGCTTCTTCCAGTCTTGCTGCTCTTGCCGCAGCAATCCTTGGTTCTGTAACTGCATTTACAACGCCAAGTGCAATGGCTGCAACAGCACAAATTGCAGCCAGTTTTCCACCTACTTTGACCACTTCTTTCATTTTGCAACCTTCTTTGTCTCTATTCCGAAACGTTTTGGTTTTGTATACTGATCAATCATTG
>JAUVLL010000183.1 GCA_030600745.1 Spirochaetaceae bacterium
TAGCGCCTGGGCTGTCATTGTGCCTATGTATACTCTTTCATTCTGATCCATATTTGCACCAACCTGGAACTGCATGATGGTTTCCGAATCTCTGGAAAAATTACCAGTCAGCATGTTCATACCGTTAAACTGGGCATGGGAAGCAATTCTGTTGATTTCGTCAACAAGCTGTGATACTTCCACCTGAATTTGCATTCGGTCTTCCTGGGTATAAACACCGTTGGCTGATTGAACAGAAAGTTCACGCAGTCTGTGAAGTATATCCTGTGTTTCCTGCAGATAACCTTCTGCTGTCTGTATAAAGGATACACCGTTTTCGATGTTTCTTTCAGCCTGGTTAAGACCTCGAATCTGACTTCTCAGTTTTTCTGATACTGCCAGACCGGATGCATCGTCGCCGCCCTTGTTGATGCGCATACCGGAACTAAGCTTTTCTATGTTGCTGGCTATCTCTGTACCTCTGGCACCGAGTGTTCTGTTGGCATACATTGCGCTCATGTTGTGATTTATTATCATGTAACCCTCCTTGATAGGTTAAAAAGAGGCATCCTTTGCCTCTTGCTTTATGCATGGTTAGGAAGGAAACAAAAGATCCTGTTGCGCCTCTTTTGCCCCGTTCATTCCTCCCTGGATACGAGGAGATTTATCCGACCCGCACTGTTATTGGTGTGCGGATCAGAAACTCCCTTCGTACAACTATGCCCTTTATTTTAAGGAGAGTATTATTTCAAAGAACAACGGATATTTATATATATAATATAAACCCCAATTAGAATAACTGCAAGACAGATTGTGTTTTTGCATTAGCCTGAGCAAGCATTGCTGTGCCGGACTGTACAAGAATTTGATTTTTTGTGTATTCAACCATCTGTTCTGCCATATCTACGTCTCTAATCCTTGATTCGGCAGCCTGAAGGTTTTCAGCGCCGATATCAATTCCTATTATAGCATGATGTAGCCTGTTTTGATAAGCACCCAGATCAGCTCTCTGTTTATTAACAGTCTTCAGAGCCATATCAATTGTACCAATTGACATATTTGCTTCTTCAGGAGAACGTATGGAAACAAATTCTCCGGTACCAAGATCGGTTATACCCAATCCTGCAGCAGTCATTGTCCCAATGTAAACTCTTTCTCTCTGGTCCATGTTTGCACCGATATGGAGCCACATGGATGCTGTTACTGTGTTTTCCCCTGTTTCGTTGGCAAAACGGCCTGTAAGCATGTTCATACCGTTAAACTGGGCATGAGAAGCAATTCTGTCGATCTCATCAACCAGCTGGCTGACTTCAACCTGAATCTGCATTCTGTCTTCTTCAGAGTAGATACCATTAGCAGCCTGTACAGCGAGTTCTCTCATCCTGTGAAGGATATCCTGGCTTTCCTGCATGTATCCTTCTGCTGTCTGTATAAAAGAAATACCATTGGAAGCATTTCGTGAAGCTTGTCTAAGACCACGGATCTGTGCTCTCATTTTTTCTGATACAGCAAGACCGGAAGCATCATCTCCGGCTCTGTTAATTCGCAAACCTGAAGCTAAACTTTCCATGTTGTGTGCAACATTGGTGTTGGTTACTTTTAATTTGTTTTGAGCGAACATTGCACTCATGTTGTGATTGATAATCATTTGTTTCCTCCATGAAAACATCTTTTTGGAGCATCCTTGCTCCAGTTTTTTTGCCTTTTTCAAAAAATATGAAAAAAAAAACACATTTTCTATTAAGGCATCTCAGATTTCTCCGATATTGATACTATAGGCGGAAGAATGTGTTACTCCAGGTACCGTGGATTACAGCTTCCCTCATTGAAAAGCATCGGTTGCCCATCTTAATATCTTTAGTGTTAATTGTAAAAAATTTAATTTTATTTTTTTATAAGAAATTCAAGATATTTTTTTGCAATTTGATCATCCGGTTCTATTTCAAGAACAGTTTTAAAGAAACCAACGGCTTCGTCTATATTTTTTTCTTTTAGGGCCAGTATTCCGAAATTGGAGATAATTTTTATATTATCTCCGTCAAGTCTAAGGGCTGTTGTCAGTTTCTTTCTGCATTCTCTGTATTCACCCAGTTCAAGAAGGCAGATAGCCAGCTCATTATAAGTATCTACATTTTCTTCATTTAAAGTTAAACACTCCAGAAGTGCACCTTTCCCTTTCTGATAATCACCTATTCGTCTGTATGCCCATCCCAGAAGAAACCAGGCATTCCATACAGTGGAATTAGTTGTCAGGTAGGATTTAATCTTTTCTATTCCCGATTCTTCTCTTCCTATTTTAATTAACTCGTAAGATTCATTAAACATCATATCATTGGCAGAGAGTTTTTTAATTTTATCAAGGATAGATATTACATGATTTTTTCTACCGGAATTTTTTGTAATAAGCACGAAATGATCAAAAAGGTAAATTGCCTTTTCCATATTTCCATGTTTCAGGTAGAAATTCCCTCCATTGAACATTACTTCCTCTGAATTGGGATGTTTTTTTATTGCTTTTTTATAAATTTCGAATGCTTCTTCTACTTTTTTCTCTGACAATTCATGATTTTCAAGGTCTTCATACAATTCTGCCTGCTCTTCAAAAACAAGTGCAAGGTTTGTGAGATTTTGTTCAATATTGGGTTCAAGATTCGAAAGGGCTCGGAATATCTCTTCTGCAATCTCATAATCTTTATTTTCTGCTTTTATTATACCTGTACGGGTCATCTCTTCGATTATTCCCGGCTGGACAGCATGAATGAAGCTTCGGTAGTAGCTGATATCTTTGTGTGATGGATCCCATGCAAATACTTTAAGCATCGCAGCTACAATCATTTCCCATGAAAGATCCTGCATTTGCCACTCGGTTTCTCCAACAGGTATCTCTACAGGCATTAAAATAGAGCTGTCTATATTAAATCCCTTAATTTTCTGTTCTGCATTTTCAGGAATTGAAATATATATTATCTGGCTGAGTGCAGGCGGGAGTGAAGAAGGATTATTGTCCATTTGTATTTATGCTTGAGACATTATGCTTGACTGTAATGTAATCATTAATCATTTTTTTATAATCCATAGACACGGAGTCTTCATTGAATTTTATAGCAAGGACTGCAATATCTTTTCTGTCAGCAACAGTTTCAACCCTCACAACCTTCCCTTTAAGAGCGAAAACTTTATTATCCTTTGCAGCCATCCCAAGGACACACTCTTTATCATTAAGAAATTTAGCAATCCCCGGTAAAATAATTTTAGCTCCGGAAAAACTAATGTCCCGTACAATACAATTCCGGGGTATTCCCGCTAACGATAACTTTGCATTTTTTGAAAGAAGTCCCAATACTCTTATACTGTTGCTGTTAATATCTATTCTTTCATCGATTCTTTTTTTTGAGTTTACATTAATTTCAAGCATCTGTCCCAGAATCGCAATAAGATCATCAGGTGGTCGTTTTGTATATGTAAGATTAATAAAATTAAGATTGGGTTTATCCTTATTGTACGGATTAAAACCTGTAACTTTTGCAGATACAAAAAATAAGAGCTTATTTTTTTTATCTTCTATGCTGAAAGCAAACCGGAGAGTTACCAGATTATTTGCTTTGCGTATAAGTTCAAAAGACTCTTTTCCTATATTTGCTATTATTTTAGCTCCAACCATGGAAGTAGAGTAGATAATTCCAGGCCATTGGGTCCCCTGGCATTTTAAATACACATATTTTGGAAGCAGATTGAGATTTTGTGTAACTTCCTTAGTAAAGGTTACATTAACATCTTTAAATCCCTCGTAATATCTGTTTATCTGCTGACTTGTTAATACTGGCATAATTATTTTTGATATTATTATCTGGATTGTCAAATGTCAACTCATAGAGCTGAAAAAAAGGAGTATAGCTGTTAAAAAACCCGAAATGCCGCTTGGGAAATTGTCCCTTGAACTCTATAGTCCAAGTGGGCGAACTCTCACTGGCATCCTGTACAATTCTAAAGAATCGCGCAATTCAACCTGTGAATATGTAGGCCCATAATATTAGTTTGAACCAAGAGACTTGTATTCCCTCCCGAACACCGCAGGATATGTTTTAATTCAGTCTATCCTATAAAACTCTTATCAATCAAACTGATGATTTCAAGAGTCATCTGCTCTACTTTGTCCGCCACTTCCAGTGACAGGCCCTGGGTTTTTTTATCCTGTTCTTTTAAAAGATCATCTGTTAAAAGTATACAGGATAATAATGCAATACGCAAAGGGTCTTTTACATTCATCGTTGACTCTACAGCAGAAATCTTTTTTTCAATAGTATTAATAATTTTTTGAAAGTACTCAGGATCCTCATCTATTTTAAGAGAGAATGAGGATCCCAAAAGTCTGATTTTTTGAAGACTACTCATGATATGAAGATCAGAAGATATCCAGTTCAGATTCTTCTCTACCGGTATCCTCTGTTTTATCAGTTTCTACTGCTTCCGAAGTAGTTTCTTCTGTTATTGCAGGTCCAGCATTGGTTTCGTCAGATGATTCCTGTTCAGATTTGGCAGATTCCTGCGTCAGTCCGGTATCTATCCCGGTAAGAGATGTGTCTTCTTCCATTAGGTCAAGTTGGTTTAAAGCACCAATAATACCATTTTCAATTTCACCCTGATCCTCTTTGAAAGTGTCAATTAATACCTCAAGCTCTTCAATTCGAAGCTGATAATTATCCAGCTTTCCCTGAAGCATATTGTTTTCTTTTTTAAGACTATTAATTTTATCAATGGCTTTTCTAACTTTCTGATCCAACTGTTTAATTTGATCAAGAGTAATCATAGCTCTACACTCCCAGAGCTTTTTTTGCCTTTGCAACTACGACAGAGAAGGCTTCTTTATCTTCAATTGCAAGGTTTGAAAGAGCTTTTCTGTTCAGTTCAATATCAGCTTTTTTCAGACCATTAATAAACCTGGAATATGTAATATCCTCAGCTCTGCAGGCAGCTGAAATTCTTGTGATCCATAATCTGCGAAAGTCTCTTTTTTTCCGTCTTCTATCCCTGTAGGCATACTGCCCTGCTTTTACTACTGCATCTTTTGCAGCTCGAAAATTTGTGCTCCTTCGGCCGAAATAACCTTTAGCACTCTTTAATATCTTTTTTCTTCGATTCTTTCTTCTTGTTCCATCAACTGCTCTTGGCATTTTATATCACGCTCCTTTAGAAACTGTAGGGTAAGAGTATTCTTGCTTTTTTTGTCTCTGGAGCACTTAAGACTCCTGCATGACGAAGATTTCTCTTTCTTTTTGTAGATTTTTTCGTAAGAATGTGACCTGCACCCTGCTTTTTGTATTTCACCTTACCTGAAGCGGTAACGCGATACCTTTTTGCAGCTGCTTTTCTTGTTTTCATCTTTGGCATTGCTTTTCCTTTTACTTAATTTTTTCACCACTACTAAGGAACAAGACCCCTCAGTGTTGCTATATGTAAGATTATAAATCTTATTTTTTATTTTTGGGACTTAAGATCATTGACATAAATCTTCCTTCCATTTTTGGAGGAATGTCAATGTTAAATCCGACTTCTTTTTCATTTAGAAGATCTATTGCTTTCATCAATACATCTTTTCCAAGCTCTGTATGTGCAAGCTCCCTGCCTCTGAATCTAATAGTAACTTTTACTTTGTTTCCATCTTCCAGAAATTCGATGATATGCTTTGTTTTAAAAGCAAGATCATGTTTTTCAATTCTCGGCTGCATACGAATTTCTTTAAGTTTAACCAGCTTTTGCCTTTTTTTAGACTCTTTAAGGCGTTTTTCCTGTTCAAATTTATATTTACCATAGTCCATTATTTTGCAAACAGGAGGGTTTGCCTGAGGTGCAATCTCTACAAGATCGAGACCGACCTCCTGGGCGGTTTCACGTGCGTCCTCAATAGAAACAACATCCTGATCTCCATTATCAGAAATTAGTCGAACTTCCCTGACACGAATAGCCTGATTAATTCGTAAATCCTTTGCAGCCAATATTTCTCCTCTTATATGGACAGAAGCCATATTTCTAAATTTGGCTTCACTATATCATTTGAATTGAAAAGAGTCAAAGGGGGGGGTTCTTGTAACGAAAAGGTTTTGCTAGTATGATTAAAATATGAGTGAAATAACAATAAAAGAACTTCTTATTTTGTCTGTAGACTGGACAGTTAAGATTAGCATGTTTTATGCTGATTTTCGTGAGGAAACAAATGACGTATCCTTCCTGAAGCTTCTTACAACCATGATTGACCAGGAAGAGCAATATACTGAATATTATAAAGAGAACTTAGGTAAACTTGATTATAAGTTAGACTTTAGCGTTGATTATAATGAGGTTTTTAATTTTAATGGTGATTCTGAG
This sequence comes from Spirochaetaceae bacterium, assembly GCA_030600745.1. GTDB lineage: Bacteria > Spirochaetota > Spirochaetia > B11-G9 > B11-G9 > JAJRQE01. The sequence continues at coordinate 6,343 of JAUVLL010000183.1, forward strand.
CCTATCCCTACTGTAAAAGGATTATCAAAAATGGAATTTTTGAAAAAAGCTGTACATTATCAGAAAATTTCTATTAATACCTGTGATTTCCTGGGTAGTTTAGCTGTAACTGATTCAGGTAAACAAATTTTTAAAGAATTATCTGATGAAGAACGCAGGCATATGTTAATATTCAAAGAACACCTGGAACTGGAAGAGTTATTCTGATATGTATTTTTCTGTACTGACAAGTTTGTTTTTATTATTTTCAGTTCCTGTTTTCTTCTTACTTGTAATTATGTTGTTTTTTAAATGGGATCTTAGTATAGGACGTTTTAGAAAAGCTTTTTTTATGGGTATGTCTGTTTTTATTGCTGCACAGATAATTTTATTTTTAATTACCTTTTTTTATAAAATGAATTATGATAAATTACAGTTATTTATACATATATGGATAATCGAAGTACTTATGC
>JAUVLL010000189.1 GCA_030600745.1 Spirochaetaceae bacterium
AAATGATGAGAAAAATAATAATCCTTACTATTACATTAGTATTTAGTAGTTTTCACCTTTTTGCCGGCAATGTATTTGATAATGTCTCAGACTCCAATAACTGGAAAGACGAACATCCGGCATTATTGGCCATTGATGAACACAACAATTCTTTCGCTCAATTACAAACCGGTCAGGAAAGCGGTTGGATGGAGTTGTTGCTGGAAGAGAGTTCACAAATAATGGGATATCGAATTGATGCCCTTATACCTGAAGGTTCATGGCTTTCTGTTGCCTATGATGATGAAGGGGTAAGAAAGAGGATACCAACATCGAATATAAGCTCAAATGACGGTGTGAAAACAATATTTTTCCAAAGTGAACACATTGTTTCCGATAGTGTATCTCTCTATCTGGATGGGGCCGAAGCAGCTGAAGTAAAGATATATGATTTCGAATTGATTCTGTCAGATATTAACAATATCAGCTTAAATGCAAAACTTACTCTTTCGGAACATGCAGATAATATTCTTGATTATTTTGACTCGAATTTTCTGATTGATGGATTGGTTGGAACTACATGGTGGGCTTTCAAATCTTTCCGCGGCGGTCGTTCGGGTCCCGGCGTTGGAGGGCCTCCCGTACAATTTTCGTTTGAACAGGATAACCTCAAATATAACAAAGAGAGGATCCTGAATGGAAGAAACGCGCATTACCCACAGGTCCGGAGTTTTGCGGAATTCGATGTGGAAGTTCCGGGAAAATATGATCGTTTTTCATATTATGTAGATGAATTTGCCTGGGGTACTTTAAATATCAAGGTTCTGACTGATGAAGGTTATTTAGAGATAGGCAGTACCGATATGATGGAATCCAAAGGCTGGAATCATATTTCCCTGGACGCGTTGGGTTCCGATATATCCAGGATAAGAATTGAACTTTCCGGATTTCATACAGTCATGGGAGGATTGGGAGAGATCGAACTTCGTCGTTTGGAAAAGGCCGATTGTTATAAATGGTATCAATTAACAGGTTTTAATGATGAAGCAGGTGCCGCCTACAGTCTTTTCGAAATAGAGAATGAAGAGGTAAAAGACCATGAGATGGTTGTCGCAATTGATAGTAATGAATATATAGCTGATTTGCCTGTTACTGTTAATGGAAGAAAACTATTTAATTATTCCCATGAGGTTATAGGTACCATAAATATATTTCGAATAAAACTGGACAGCAATATACTATGGAAAGGAAACAACTTTATATCAATAGAAACTGAAGAAAATTCCCGTGTTTTAGGATCGGTTATTCGTGAAGTGACTGTTGATTCGGAAGTAACAATAACCGGATTATTAACCGGATATGATAAAGTTATTGAATTACCAAATAGTTATGATGTTCACCAACTTATAGTTGTTTCCGAAAACGATTCCGCGTTTGATGTTAGTTTGTCGGGTGAAGATGGTGATATCTATTTGGAACCCAGTGAAGTTTCAGGTAAAACAGCAAAATATACTATGGATTCACCTTTGGAAACGGAGCGTATTAAAATTTACGGCGGGGATGGTCAGTATTCAGTATCCCTGAAAGGCAATAGTACGGGAACGGGTACTTTTATACGCATATCACCGGAAAAAGAATCTACCCATGGAAGAGGAGGTCAATTTCTTCATGGTATTTCAGATGCTCTGTATAGTGATACAATAAAGATAAACGGCAAACGGGCAAATAAGCTGGGGAATTATTTTTGGGTTCCCATATCACGGTTGGGTATAACTACCGGTGGAATATATGATCTTGAAGTCATTATCGAACGGGGTGGACTGCAGATTAACTCCTATAAAATTGAATATCTGTATGAAATAGACAGTAACCAGTTACAAATTGATCAGAGTGAAGATATTGTCTATACAACAGATGATTTTTATTTACTAACGGGGAAAGTCACCGGCAGAGGTAAAAGCTTATATATAAATGATCAGGAAATCTCTTTGAATGGTCGTAATTTTGAACATATGGAACCACTTAATGATGGTTTAAATATAATACGAATAGAATTGAAGAATCTTCCCGGGAATCATATTATTGCTTTGAAATTTCTTTATGTTTATAAGTATGCCGATAACCTTATAATTAATATAGATCGTCCGTCTGATGGTAGTTATGTTTCTTCAAATCCTGTTATTGTTTCCGGTAAAATACAAAATGCTGTTGATTTGGAATCTGTAACCGTAAATGGTGTTGAAGCAAAACTCGATGGCTCCAGTTTTTCCGCTTCTATAGATATTGAATCGGAGATTGCTACCATATTGGTAAATGTAACCGACAGTATAGTTGGAACAAAATCAAAATCTATAACAATCTTTCAGGATTTAACTCCCCCACAGGTCTCTGATGTGTTTCCTCCGGATAATTACTGGATTGCAAGTCACGTTATTCCTGTTACAGGATATGTAACAGATGAGACAAGGACACAGGTTTATATTAACGGATATCTGGCATCTCAAATTGACACCTACTTCCGTTCTGTAACAAGTCTTGTTGAAGGTAGTAATTTTATATATATAACAGCAAGGGATCTTGCTGGAAATGAGACACATCCGGAACCCTTTACTGTAAATGCTGATACTACTGCTCCATTTAATCTTGAAGTACAAACAGATGTAGATGGCTGGACAAATAACAACAGGCCTGTATTAACATTCAGTGCAGAAGATTCCGGTATTGGTATATCCCATTATGAAGTATCCATAGATGGACGTTCATTTCAGGAACAAGGCAGCCCCTTTCAGGCCCCTGTAATTGAGGATGGTATTAGAGAGATTGTTGTAAAAGCTGTTGATTTGCTTGGAAATTTTTCTGTTAAGGCCATAGAAGTTAACATTGATACCCTGCCTCCCGATACACCTTCGACCTTTCGTGCCATACCAGGAAATGAAAATGCAGTTTTAAGCTGGAACGAAGATGATGATGAAACAGTGTCCTATAAAATTACTTCCCTGAACGGTTTGGAAGAAGTAGTGGTCGAAGTTGACAGGGACTCCGGTCTGCTGGACGAGGAGACAAATATATCTTCTTTTGAAATTGATTATCAGGAAGAATCGTTTTTTAGTGAGGTTGAACTGGTAAATGGAGATGTTTATCGGTTTTCCTTGATTGCCATTGATCGTGCTGGTAATGAAAGTATATCCAAAGAAGTAGAAGTTACTATTGGGATATCTATAGTTGAGTATGATAAAGATGAAGGTTCTTTTGTAGAGTTTGATTCCGTTAAACTTATAATTGGTCCTAATAGTCTCCCTGAAGAAATTGAACAGATTGTTATATCCGAGACAATGAGTGAAGATATGGAAGAGCTTTCTACTTACCCCATGGTTAGTCCAATATATTCTTTTAATGCAATATCGTTTAATGATGAAATAATTGATCATGTTGATTTTGAAGAAGATTTTTACTGTAAACTGGATTATAATGAAGAAGATTTACCGGAAGGATTTCCTGAACAGAATTTAGGAGTATACTTTTTTGACACAACCTGGTCCAGATGGTTTAAAGAACCTAATTCAATTGTTGATACAGAGAATAACCAGATAATATTTTCCACCAATCATTTTACCGAGTTTACAATTCAACCGACTGTAATAGAAGACCTTTCTCCACAGGAACTGGCGGCAATTGAGTTTGAACCCTTCAGTTCTACCACTCAGCATCAGCAGTTAACGGTTTCACAGCAAAGCGGTGGAATATCCACATCCATGACAGAGTTTGTACTGCCAGGGAAAAATGGATTTGATCTGGAACTTCGCAGGATATATGACACGGGAACAGCAAAAGGTGATGCCAACGGATTAAGTGCCAATATTAGTGTAATGCTTGGAGATATATTCAGTGGAGAAGTGGCAGTAACATTGGGAACTTCTTTTGGTGCAACTGTAGCTTCTCAAATATTAGATAGTGTTAAGACATATTTTCAAAATAATGGAGATTTTGCATACTCCACAGGACAGGGATGGCGATTAAACCTTCCCTATATACGAGGAGCGAATTCTTCTGTGCTTGTAAGAACTTCTTCCGGTTCATTCCATGATATAAAATCAATGGAAGTAAATAAAGATCGAACAAAAGACTATGTTCTTTACAGAGAGTTGTGGCTTGAAAACCACGAAGGGGAAGATTTCACCCTGATGGTTAAACAGACAAAAGATCCAATTCAAATGTTAACTACTATCAAAGATGGTGATAATGAAGGTGATATAGATATCGGCAGCTATGTAAGTAGTGTACTGGACAGCTGGACGCTTATGGAGGCTGTACTTTATGAAAAGGACGGCAAAGAATACCGTTTCGATCCCCTGGGAAGGCTTAGTTATATCAGGGATCCTAACGGTAATGAAATAACTCTTGAATACGACGGCTTGCTTCTGGATTATATAGAAGATACTTTTGGGAGACGTGTGAAGTTTGAGTATGCTGAAATAACTGATTATTTCTCTGTTCCCCAGATTAATAAAATATGGATTGAGAATGATCCTGATCAGAGAGAAGTATCCTATGAATATGAGGTAGGATCCATTGGAATAAATTTACCGCTTCTTTCTAAGGCAATTGATGTTGGTAAGCGTGAATATAATTATGATTATGATCCAAATTTTCTTTTTTCCGGTGAGTTTGGGATTAAAATAAATGTTGTTGCATTAATTGGTGATTTATTTTCAGGCGGAGCTTTTAGTACTGTGGCTTCAAAATTTGGACTCTCAAGTGTAACAATCCATGCAGCGGCTCAGGCTTTCTGGACTTTTCCCATGAGTTTTGCAGAAGGATATGTAATTGGGAAAAACGATATTGACTATGATATAAAAACCCTGGACTACTGGGAGGCTGATACAGCCGATTATTTGTTTGGATTTATACCCACTGCACTGGATATAAGCATCGGCATGCAGCAGAGGTTTTTAACCAATAATCTTATACGTACAAATCTCTTTCTTGGTGAAAGTGTAACAGAGAGTTACACTTATGATTTTGAGTATGCCGGAGAAAAGCAGTTTTATTGTGCCAGATCTACAAAGGATGACGGACGACTTAAAGAGGAATATCTGTATGATACCAAGAGGAAGGTACGTTGGTCATGGGCCACTATATCTGATTATATTGGTGATATAATAAATGGTGGATTGGGTGTAACGTCCCGGCCTTTCAATTTTGAGTTTATTCCCCTTGAAAAAACTAAAAACAGCTACGATTCGATTACCGGAGAATTCCTGGAATCTGTTCAAACTGAATGGTATAAATCCAACTTACAACCCTCCCTGAAACAGGTATACCGTGGAGGTGGGACCTATTTTAGAAACACTTATCAGTATGATAACTGGGGGAATATTACCAGACAAGGTATAAGCGATGTAAATGGAACAAGAACCAGTTCAAAGACAGTTTTTAGTGTTTATGCCGATACCAACAGCAGCCGTACCGATAGTGAACCCTGGCATACATCTCCTTTCCCGGCAGCTAATATCAATGGAGATTACAGAATACATGATCGCCTTGTTCAGCAGCTTGTAAAAATGGAAGACAGTGTATCGGATATTCGTTACATTGATACAGCTTATGATTATGATACAAAAGGAAACAGAACAGCTTCTGCACTTTACAATGAAGAATACGGATGGCAGCAGACAGACTATATTGTTAATTCCAGTGGGGAAGTAATAAAGAAAACTTCTCCTTTAGGACATGTTACCGATATTACATATGATTATGATTCAGCTCCCGGATATTACACAATATCCCAACAGCAGAATCAGGTTGCCCAGGGTGATGGGTCTACACAGAATATCAACCAAAGCACAATATATTATCGCTATACAGGACTCCCTTCCTGGTCGGTAGATGGGCGCGGAATGGTAAGCCATTTTGAATACGATGAAGTAGGCAGAAAAACACTGGTAGAACTGCCGGATGATGATGACAGTCCTGCCTGGGATCCAATATCTGAAGTAGATCCCGGATTCAGGGGAAACAATCCTTCCACTGAAATAAGTTACAATGATGATGATCAGACAATAACTGTAGTAAATGCAGGAGGAGCTGAAACAAAGTACTCCTATCATGATTATGGTAAAATAACGGAGAAGATACAGACTAACCGTTATGGAAGTTCCGGCATTCCTGGAAGTGGAATAAGCTTCAATAGTGAAGAAGAGGTTCGGACTCTATTTAACTATAATATCTACAATAATATAATATCTGTGGAAGACCCCAACGGGAACATAACAGATTATGAGTATGATGCTTTAGGAAACCTTACAAGAGAAATACTGCCTGCAGTGGATGGCACAAGAGCTGAAAGGACTTACTCCTATACCTACATGTCCAGAGAAAAGAGAATTACTAACGAGAATGGGTATCAGACTACTGAGTACAGTGATTCCAAAGGAAATGTGCTTCGCCGGATAGAACTGGATAAAAACGGAAGTTTTGACCGGTCAGCAGATTTCTATTTTGATGCTGACAGTAATCCTGTACGTGAGATTGATGGTAATTATAATGTAACAAACTACAGATACAATGAGCGAAACCAGATGGTGGAAACAACTCTACCTTCTGCTCTTCTTTATGATGGCGTGAGTGAATATACATCATCCCCCAGGGTTGTAACGACATACAACAAAGACGGTTTTAAGATAACTGAAACAAGCTACAAAAATGGAG
>JAUVLL010000078.1 GCA_030600745.1 Spirochaetaceae bacterium
TAAGGCTGCTATGGTGATCATGGAGCAAGGGCAGTGAAGTTGAAATTCTTATTGGTATGTGATATTAATATCCAGAAATTACTAGATTGAGGATGAATATTTGAAGAAAGTTCTGTTTGTTACAATAATTTTTATGCTTGCATTAGTCGCCTTTTTCCTTATTCCTTCTGATAACGGAAATGTTGTAAAACCCTATCAGGAAGCGGATAGCCAACTGTTGATTCCACAGAGAAATGTGGTTATAGTTACTCTTGATCTGGATAGCAGCGGAGTGTCCTTCTTCAATGCGGATACAATAGATATTCTTGAGAAACTTAATCAGGATTTTATAGATATTCATGGTGTTACCCAGGTGGATTCAATTCTAAATGCCAATACCATAAGGAGTGATGAGGATGAAATATATATAAGTCCCATTATTCCCGGGGAATCTGAAAGAACAACTCTTTTTTTCAATGAACTGCCTAAGGTTATAAATGAACATCTTGAGTTAAAACCCTATATAAACAGTTCAATGGATTCTCTATTATTTTATATTTACTTTGGTTATAAGGTCTCTCCGGCAGATATGGATAGTTCCTTAATGAATTTGCAGAATAGGTATTCCGGACTTTCTCTTGAGTATACAGGAAAATCACCTATCGTTGCTAAGACAGAATTACTTCTTACAGATGATATTTTGGTTTTTTTACCTCTGTTACTGGTACTAATAATAGTGGTTTTTCTTAGTTTTAGAAATATAAAATCTATTGTAGTTGCATGGCTGCTTATTCTTCTTGCCGTTTTCGCATCTTATAGTTTTATTCGTTTTGCGGGAGTGGAAAATTCTCCCATGATTTTGCTAATTCCGGTTTTTAGTCTTGGACTTTTAAGTGATTATATTATTCACTATTTTTATCACCTTTTTTATGCTCCTGGAAACCACGAACCAATGTATGTTAGAAAAAGGTTGATTTTCCCATTATCACTGACTGCAATTTCCACTCTTACTGGTTTTTTTTCATTACTGTTTATCAAGGGATCAGGGCACCTTCTTCTTGGCAGTGTTATCGCAGTTAGTGTTTTTATAACATATCTTGGAGTTTTCCTTTGGCTTCCGTATTTGAAGTTTAAGATTCCTTCTCTGGATATTCTCCCCCGGTTTCAGAAGACACAGGTACATTTTTTCTCATTAATTGTTAAGAGGCGTAGAATTATTTATATGGTTTTACTGGCTGTAATAGGGTGGGGGCTTTTTCTTTTACCTAATCTTAAAGTGGAGCCTTATCCTATAGAGCAGCTGCCTGCAGAAAGCACAATAAAAAAGGCGGATCTAATAATAAATGAAGATTTTTACGGAACTCTTCCATATTTTATTGAGATTGATACAGGTAAAGAAGGTGTTATTTTAGCCAGGGAAGCCCTGTGTGTTCTTGATGAAATTCATACTCTCATGGATAGTAGTGATGTTGTAGGTTATTCCTATTCTCTTCTAACTGTACTTAAACAATTAAGCTATTATTTTGAAGGTGATGGTGAGATGCTGCTAAAAAATGATATGACGGATTCGTTCATTATTGAACAGTACCTCCTTTATTATTCTTCAAGTGTTGATCCATTGGAGTATGAATCCTTAATTAATGCTTCTTATCGTGTTTTTTCTGTAAAAGGACTTCTCTATTATCATAATGTAGACTCATTGAAAGAATTTTATGGTATAATCGATCAGGTTAACACTATTTTACCGGAAGGGTGGAATCTAAAAGTCCATGGTATGGTCAGTGAACTCAAAGCTGAAGAGATATCCCTTAAGAAAAACTGGATTTTTTCATTTGTTTTTGGCAGTTTTATGATCTTTATAATGGTTCTTATCTTCTATAAAAAGCTGAGGCTGGCTTTGTTAAGTTTAATTCCCGGTTTTGTAAGCATGATATTCTCTTTTGGACTGATCAGTCTGGGAGGGTTTAGTATTGATGCCTTCAGTATAATATTTGTAGCTATAATAATCGGGTTGGTTATTGATTACAGCATTCACACTCTGGAAGCGATAGATTCACTTACTGATCTGACATCTGTAGAGGACGGATTTGCTTTTATTATTAATTATAGCGGGAAGCCTATTTTTCTTAGTTTCCTTACATCAATATTTTCATTTTCGGTGCTTTTTCTTTCTTCGTTCAGAGGAGCAAGAACTTTGGGGGTGTTGCTGGTTTCATCATTATTGGTTTCTTTTTTCCTGAGTCTTTATCTTTTACCTATTATTATACTACCCTATAAAGTTAAAAGGGAAAAATCATTCAAAAAGGATTAATTATGAAAAGATTATTTATATTTATCTTTATTTTATCTTCGTTAAGTCTTTCGGCTCAGAATATGACATTGAATGAAATTCTTGATGGGTACGAAGTGACTGCTTTTATTCCAAATCTAACTTCAACACTTACAGTGAAGCTAATTTCAGCCAATGGTGATGTTAGAGAAATAAAAGCTGATGCTTATCAAAAAATGATTGATGAAAACCAGGTCAGCAGGCTATTTCTTTTTGATTATCCTCCTTCGATCAGGAATACAGGTCTGCTTATTAATTCTTATTTAAATGGCGATGAGAATGTAATGTGGATTTATCTTCCTGCTGTCAAAAGGGTTAAAAGAATAGCTCTCGCAACATCCGGGGGTGGTTATTTTATGGGGAGTGATTTTTCCTACAGTGATTTTATCTCTAAGGCAAGGGCAGATTATACTCAGGAATTTATTGGTGAAAAAGTATTAAATGGAATACCCTGCTATATGGTAAAAGAATACGGCAGTACACAGCAGCAGAGACAGGATTTTAAAGTAAGTTATATGATAAATTATTATCGAAAAGATGATTTTATTATGTATGGAAGAGATTATTACGATCTTGCCGGTGAACTTGTTAAAGAATATCGTGTCAAAGAAGCTATTGTTCTTGGACAGAATATTTATCCTACAGTAATAGAAATGGAGAATATTCAGACCGGTCATAAATCTATAATTGAGATGACGGATGTCAGCACAGATATAATTCCTGACCGTTACTTCACCTCCAGATTCCTTAAAAGCAGGTAGATTTTTATGAATGAAATAACAAAAAAGATTAGTTTAATAATTTTAGTTCTGATATTATCGGTTCCTTTGTTTGCTCTTGATTCTCATGGCATAATCTTTGCCGATTATTATGGACAAATTGAACCATCAACAAATTACGAAAACTTAAGGAGCCGTTTATATTTCCAGCCAGGCCTGTCCGGCAGTCTTTTTGATTATGCCATGGATTTTGTACTTTCTGCCAATCTGTTTTATGACCTCCCTGGGGATCCTGATTTAATTGTACCGGAAAATATTTTGAGGGAAGCTTATGTTTCTATTCCCTTTGATAATTTTGATCTGTCTTTAGGTCAGAAGATAGTTTCTCCCGGGATGGTGGATGTTTTCAGCCCATTAAATATTGTTAATGGAGAGTATGCCTATAAGCTGAGTCTGGATGATCCATATAATGGGAAAAGAGCTGATTTACTGGCTCAAATACAGTATTACCCCAATTTCGACGATTCCATAGAGCTTGTCTATGTCCCGTTTCCCCGACCGGATTATGAACCAACCAATCCTGTTAACATGAAATATCCTGGTATTATTGATATAGATATCTTATTTGATTCCGATCCATATATGCTGGATAATGCACATTCTTTCTTTTTAACATACAACCATATTTCAGCCGGGTTTGATTTACAGTTGAACTATGCATATTATACGGAGCAGACACCAAATTTTAATACTGATGACTTAACTGCAGGAGTCTCCCTTACTGGTGATGTAGAATCAGTTTACACAAGAAATCAAACTTTTGGCGGAGCATATGGTACCAGTTTTGGAGGTGTGGCTCTGGTGGAAGAACTTGCTTTTAACCTGACTAAGGATCTTTCCGGTGATAAAATTAGCATTAAGAATTCTGATATAACTATCAACTCTCAAATTACAAAGATACTGCCAGGTGGAACTTTTGCACAGATGAATATTATATATCAGTATATAATAAATTTTGATAACAGCGGCACTGTCTATTCATCTAATATTGATGAATATCTGGTTAATGAATTTAACACTTACTTCAATCAACCGGTTCAGAATATTGCATTTATTATTGTTCACTTACATAACAGTTTTTTACATGACAAACTCTATATGGCGTTGAATGCCGGGTATTTCCATCCTGAAATATACCTGGCTCCAAGACTGGCTTTTTCAATTTCCGACGGGATGAAGATAGAGACGGGCGCGGATATTAAGACGGGTGAACCTTCAGATAAATTTCTGGCTCGCGGGAATTTATGGGATAATTACTATATAAGAGTAAAATATGAGTACTAAGCGTTTTATCAAAGGATGAAACAATGAATGATTATGGAGAAAACGTTGAAATAGCAACTCTTGGTGGTGGATGTTTCTGGTGCATGGAACATCCCTTTGAAATACTGAATGGGGTAGAGGATGTTATTTCCGGTTATTCCGGAGGGGGAATAGAAAATCCCAGTTATGAGCAGGTAAGTACAGGTACTACCGGGCATGTGGAAGTAGTTCAGATAATTTACGATCCAACAATAATCTCTTATAATGATCTTCTGGATGTATTCTGGAGACAGATAGACCCTACTGATAATGGTGGATCTTTTGTTGACAGGGGAAGTCAATATCAAAATGTAATTTTTTATCATAGTGCTGAACAGAAAAAGATTGCAAAAGATTCAATAAAAGAGCTGGGGAAATCTGATCGTTATGACAGACCGGTTGTGACACCGGTAAGGGAGTTTACAAATTTCTATCCTGCAGAAGACTATCATCAGGATTACTATAAAAACAGCCCATTGAATTATAAATTCTATCGGATGAATTCAGGAAGAGACCAGTATAGGGAAAAAGTATGGGGCTGGTCGGAAGCAAGCTCCCTGCTCGCCCATGCAACCAGGGGCGATGATAAGGACAGAGGTTAGAAGCATCATTGCAGACTCTCATCTTGGGCATTTGTTTCATGATGGACCAATATCTACCGGTTTAAGATACTGTATTAACTCTGCATTACTGAAATTTATACCTTTTGAGGATCTTAAAAAGGAAGGGTATGAAGAGTATATAGATTTTTTTGAGTTAGAATAAAAAACTCAACATAGAAAAAAATTTAATGAGGTGACTATGGTTTTTAGTGTACTGATTATTGAAGATGAAGAGATTTTAAGCAGTATTTTAAAAGAATTCCTGGAGGGGCTGGAGTTGGAAGCAGATATTGCTGAAAACGGGGAAGAGGCTATTACAAAACTTAAATTAAGAACTTACGATGCAGCTATTGTGGATCAGGGACTTCCTGACCTATCTGGAGATGATATAATATTAAATGCCTATGCAATAAGACCGGATGTAAGGTACTTTATTTATACAGGGGATCATACTTATAAGCCTTCAGAAGAGCTGCTGAGTATAGGTGTTGATGAGAATAGCGTAATTTTTAAACCGGTTTTTGATATGATGACAATCTATAATAAAATTTTAAATCTTGAAAATTAGATATAAGTAGGAGAAGAGCAGTTTAGTGAATAATATTTTGAATGAATTTATTTCTGGTTTAGGTCTATCAGAATTCTACACTCTTGTGGTGAATAAAGCTATATTAATTGCAGTTGCGATTTTGATTGGCATTATGGTTAATCTAATTGCAAAGAAAGTCTTTCTTTCGATAATAACCAGGATTGTCCGGAAAACTAAAACTAAATGGGATGATATTTTTGTAGAAAGGGGTGTGTTTACCCGCCTTGTCAATATAGTTCCGGCTTTGGTTCTTTATTTTGCTGTATCATACATTTTCCCAACTGCAGATGCGGCTGAGAGTTTGATTCAACGTGTCATTCTGGCATATATGATTACTGTTGTCCTCTTTATGTTAAGTTCGCTGATATCGTCTATTAATATTATTTATTCCAGCTATGCTATCTCCAGGAATCGACCTGTAAAGGGATATTTACAGGTCGTCAGAGTATTTGTCATAATGGTAGGTGTCGTGTTAATAATAACAACGATACTGAATAAGTCCCCCCTCGGGTTTTTGTCAGGTATAGGCGCTCTGTCAGCAGTAATAATGCTGGTTTTTAAGGATTCGATTCTTGGACTTGTAGCATCAGTACAACTTACCGGGAACGATATGGTACGTATTGGAGACTGGATTACCGTTCCTGACTATGGTGCAGATGGTGATGTTGTTGACATAAAACTTCAGACGGTTATGATTCAAAACTTCGATAAAACAATTGTTAGTGTTCCGATTTATAGTTTAATTTCCTCTTCGTTTAAAAACTGGCGTGGTATGAGTGATTCTGATGGACGACGGATCAAACGGCACTTAAGCATCGATATGAACAGTATTAAATTTTGTTCTCCGGAGATGATAGAACGCTTCAAAAAGATTGATATACTTGGTGACTATATTGCCGGTAAACAGCAGGAGATAGATGAGGATAACATTACAAAAAAAGCGAATACCAGTGAAATGATCAATGGTCGGCGAATGACAAATCTGGGGGTTTTTAGAGCATATATCGAAGCCTATTTACGCAATCATCCAAAAATAAATAAGAACATGACCTTCCTTGTGCGACAACTGCAGCCTACAGAGGAAGGGATCGCTTTGGAACTTTATGTTTTCAGCAGAGACCAGAACTGGGCACATTACGAGGGTATTCAGGCCGATATTTTTGACCACCTTCTGGCTACAATTTCCTATTTTGATCTGGCTGTTTATCAGACCATGTCGGGTTTGGATCTGCGAAAGGGTATTAACAATTTTAATGGTGTTTCTTTACCCCAGGGATTAGTCGACTTGAAATACAAAATCAAATAAATTGCTTCGAAAACAGGGAACATCTATCCCCACAAATGACATTTGGATAGCAGCTTCCACTATGGATACCGGATCTATTCTGTTAAGTAGTGACAAACACTTTAAAGAAGTACCGGGATTGATGGTTTTGGAATATTGATATGTTCTGCATGATGAGATTGAGATAAACACAGATAGCTTTTTTCAAAAAAAAATGTAATACTGTTGATATCACATCGGGAGAGTTCTCTATGAATAATAAAGTTGTCTTAATGGATAGGAAAAAATTACTGGAAATTTTCCAATATCTGAACGAGAGATTAAAAGAAAATAAAGTACAGTTGGAGATTACTATATACGGAGGTTCTGTTATGACAATGGTCTATGACAACCGACCGGCTACCAGAGATATTGACTGCATACTAAATGGTCTAAATGATAAAATTCTTAACAGAATTCTTGAAATGACCAGGTTTGCCTTTAATCTGACTGGAAATTGGATAAACGAAGATATTAAAGAACCGTTAAAGTATCTACTTAAAGAGGATAAGGAAACCTACAGGGTTTACTCCAATTTAAAAATCCTGAAACCAAAGGCAGAACAGATGCTGGCGATGAAAATTCTGGCATCCAGAGTAGAGCCTTCCAAAGACTTTGTTGATGCTTTTATGCTATGTAAAGAACTAAATATTAGAACAAAAGAAAATCTACTTGAAACAATTTCAAATTATATCCCCAAATCTCTTCTGGGAGAAAGGCAGCAAAGTTTTATCAAATATCTTGCTAAGGATCTTGGGTATGATTGGGAATAGAATTTTATTTGATCTGTACAATTATAGCGATGAAGATACGGCTTTCAATCAGCTGTTGGAATTTTTAAATTTTAAGGATAAAGTATTTATTAACAGCCTAAACAAGGAAGCTGTGGAACTGAATAGAGCTAATAAGGATGAAATTGTATTCCTAACAAAGGTATCGGCATTGATAGACTTCTACATGCAGTTGCACAAACTTAAAATTCCCGATTGGATTAGAGATAAAAGGCTAAATTTCGATAAGCCTTTTTATTACTCAAAACGGATAGAAGACATAGATAAGCTGAAATTGATAATAAGCAATCCGGCTCCTTTCAGGATCAGAAATGTTTATTTTGATCTTGAAAGTATAAAAAGGGTCTAAGGGCGTTCCTCCTGAGTCTATTAACTCCCCTGGATGAATTTCTGTTAAAACCGGGAGTTACAATTATCGGGATAAACAAAGAAACAGCATTCAGGTATGGGTTTTAGATTACTAATTTTATATTTTCAGTTTTATTGTTTACATAGTTTTTCCTGTAAACAGTAGGTGCAAACCCCGTATACTGCTTAAAAACTCTCGAAAAATGAAATTCACTGTAAAAGTTCAACTTCTCAGCAATTGAATGTACCGGCAAACCTGTGTCCGTCAGCATGTATGTTGCAGCTTCAATCTTTAATTTTGTGAAGTACTTCATTGGTGTTATTTTCATTTTTCTTTTAAATAATCTGATAAAATAGGAATCAGTAAGATTGAGCTTCGAAGTAATATCCTCTAACGTCAGATCCTTTGAGATATTGTTTTGCATAATTTTAAGTGACTTTTCGATATGAACACTACTGGATTCGTTAAAATGAAAATTTCTCTTTTCTACTAAGGTATATAAAAAAGAGATCAACTGGTGGGAAGCTGATTTCTGCAGATTACTATTGTGGGATAGTCCTTTCTCTTTTAATTCCTCAAAGAAAAACCGGTAGCTTGTACCTATATCATAATTCTGTTTAATCAGCATCTCCTGTGTAATAAGTCGCCCAATTTCACCATCTTCTGATGAGAGTTTAATAAGAACGGCATAGTAGCTTAAAGGTTTGTAATTATCATTAGTAGTGATTATGGAATGATTGCACTCGGGTGAAGTAATAAAGAATGATCCGGGGGTGATTATATATATGTTTTTGTTGTTCAGGAATTTGCCTGAACCCTGGATAAAATAATGGATCTCATACTCATCTGATTCATGGTGGTGGAATCTACCATGCCATTTCTTCTCTTTTGTATCTTTCATCTGATAGACAAAGACAACATCATTAAATTCCATAACTTACACTCATAAGTCAATAATATGCATGTAAAAACAGTTTTGTCCATTGGGAAAAGATTTATTTGGAGTAAAAATAATTACCATGCAGGAGGTAAGAGTATGAAGACAGTAATAGGTATTGATAATGGAACACAGAGCACTAAAGTTGTGTTCTATGATTTTGAGAATAAGGGAATCGTTGCATCTGCATCAGCACCCCATGATCTGATCAGTGCCGGTGACGGCACGAGTGAACAAAAGGCTGAATGGTGGATTGAGGCTCTTGAAGAGTGTTTTAGTGAGATTGATCCTGAGATTAAAAAAACAGCAATTGCACTTGGTGTTTCCGGGCAGCAGCATGGATTTGTCCCTTTGGATAAGGATGGAAAGGTTCTCTACAATGTTAAACTGTGGTGTGATACCTCTACTGCATTTGAATGTGATGAAATTGAAGATAACTATGGTAATACTGAACTATTGCTTAAGGATGTAGGTAATAGAATTCTCCCTGGATACACTGCATCTAAAATTATGTGGCTGAAAAAAAATCATCCCGATCTTTACACTCAAATGGAACATATTCTGCTGCCTCATGACTATATCAACTTTTATCTTACTGGAAAGTACACTATGGAGTATGGGGATGCCTCAGGAACAGGCTTTTTAAATATTAAAAATCGCAAATGGGATATGGATGTTATCAATGCCATAGATTCTAAGCGGGATTTATCCATATGTCTCCCTTCTTTAATTGAAGCCCATGAAACAGCAGGTTCTATAAGTAAGGAAGTTTCAGACAAACTAGGTATTCCTGTTGGAATAATTGTTTCCTCCGGAGGCGGTGATAACATGATGGGAGCCATTGGAACAGGTGCAACTGATACTGGTGTCATAACCATGAGCCTGGGAACCTCAGGGACTATTTACGGTTATTCGGATAAACCTGTTATTGATAATAAAGGAAATCTTGCTGCATTCTGCTCATCCACAGGTGGATGGCTCCCTTTACTTTGCACAATGAACTGTACAGTAGCAACTGAACTTATGCGCACTCTCTTTGAGTATGGAGTAAAGGAATTTGATGAAATCGCATTAAAGGCGCCGGCAGGTAGTCAGGGGATTATTACATTACCGTTTTTTAATGGGGAACGTACACCAAACCTGCCGAATGGAAAGGGATGTATTGTTGGCATGCATATGATAAATGTCAGTAAAGAAAATATCTTCAGATCCTCTTTAGAGTCCGCAATCTTTGGTATGCGACTGGGACTGGATTCTTTTAAAGATCCTGGCTTCAAGGTAAAAGAAGTAAGATTAATTGGTGGCGGATCAAAGTCTGCTGTCTGGAGGCAAATAGCTGCCGATATACTGAACACGCCGATTGTTGTTCCCCTCCAGAAAGAAGCTGCAGTCCTTGGAAGTGCTGTTCAGGCGTTGTGGGCAGTGGATCATTC